>CAZTKH010000111.1:0-1019 GCA_964613925.1 uncultured Saccharimonas sp. (SeqCode) | reverse complement strand
TTGACGTTCTTATTTCAACTCCAAAGTATATGCCACGACTTGGTAAATATGCTCGCGTTCTTGGTCCAAAAGGCTTAATGCCAAATCCAAAGAGCGGCACTGTAGCAAATGATGTCGCTAAGGCCGTTTCTGAAGCTAAAGCCGGTAAAGTTGAATATCGTGTTGATAAACAATCTATCGTTCACTTAAGCATTGGTAAAGTGTCATTTGGTGCTAATAAGCTTGAGGAAAATGCTAAGGCATTCTTTGAAAGTTTGCGTTCACAAAAACCATCAAGCCTTAAAGGCTCATACGTATACTCAGTTGCAATTTGTACAACTATGGGTCCATCAATCAAGATTGAAAACCTATATAACTAATTACAATAAATAATTATAAATTACCGCCTTTTCTAGGGCGGTATTTTATTATATAATTCATTTTAATGGGAGTTTATAGTAATAAGGAAATTAAAAATGCTATTAATGACGGCACGATTGTTTGCGTTCCGTATAACGAAGCTAACTTATCCGAGGCAAGTCTTGATTTTACTTTAGGATATTACTATTACAAACAAGAGTTTAACGGCGCATCACGAGTTTTTAACCCTTTTGAAAAAACTGATGTCGAGAGATATTTTAAAGGCCCATTTAAAGCTACTATTCACAGCGAATGGTGCAAAGAAAATGGCTACAGTTTATTCAAAAACATTCCCGAGGATTATCCAATTATCGTTTTACAGCCTGGCGAGAGAATTCTTGCCCATACCCACGAATTTATCGGCATTCGTACTCATGGTGGTGCATCGGAAATTAAATCACGCAGTAGCTGGGGTAGAAGTGGCGTAGCGGTTTGTTTTGACGCCGGCTGGATTGACCCTGGATACATTAATCGCATTACTCTTGAAATCTATAACTTAAACCAACACGAAGCAGTTATATTGCCCGTTGGCGAACGAATTGGCCAGATGATTTTTCACCATACCGGAGAAGTTGAAGGTGACTATAGTAACGGCCGCAATGGTATGAGCGGAAAATATC
>CAZTKH010000110.1:0-1021 GCA_964613925.1 uncultured Saccharimonas sp. (SeqCode) | reverse complement strand
AACCAATATTAAAAGTTGATCGGATATTGTGAGCGATTACGATAATTTTTGACATCAATATTATTGTATCACTATTAAATTAACCTCTTAATAATTTAATATTTTTATTTTGAAGAATATTTATCTTTTTTGAGTTAAATTATAGCCTTGGCGTTGTTTAAAGTATTTACAAAAATATATAAACTAGTTAGATTATAAGAAATGAACTTACTTTCTGATCAGGTTGATAAAAAAGAGATTGAAATTATTATTCGCGAATTAAAGCGTGTTATTGGACAGAATATTGTCGGTGATGTGGTGGAATTTGGCTGTTATTTAGGTACAACAAGCGTATATTTATCTCAAGAAATAATGAAAGACAGTGGCAAAAGACAATTATATGTCTATGATTCATTTGAAGGATTGCCTGAAAAAACAAAAGAGGATATTAGCCCACTTGGCGAAAGTTTTAAAGCAGGTGAGCTGCTAGCTACAAAAAAGCAATTTGTTAAGAATATGATGCACGCGAAAGTTACAATGCCAAAAATTAAGAAAGCTTGGTTTTGTGATTTAACTCAAGATGATATTCCTGATAAAATTGCCTTTGCATTCTTGGATGGTGATTATTATGCGTCAATTGCTGACCCGCTTCGACTGATAGGGAGCCGATTAATCAAGGGTGCGACTTTAATTGTTGATGATTATGCAAATTTAGCTTTGCCAGGTGCTTCAAAAGCCGCGGACGAATGGTTAAAGTTACATCCATCATATACAAAAAAAGTCGAAAATTCTTTGGCAATTATCTATATAAATTAGTCAACCACAATTAGACATAATGCTCATGTTTTTGTGGTATTATGGTAATAAATGAATGAGGAAAAGGTACAAAAAGAACGCAGGGAGCAAGATGAAAGATCGACTTCGCAGAGATCTGGCATTTTAGGTATTCCATATCTTGATACTCGGCCGTTTGAAGACACGATAGCACTTGCTGTCGGCGTTTTGGATGTTGCTACGATGCGCAATAATTATACTATTCCTT
>CAZTKH010000109.1:0-1058 GCA_964613925.1 uncultured Saccharimonas sp. (SeqCode) | reverse complement strand
GTCTTTCATGGTAGAAGAAATGTTCAGAGAGGTTAATTTGTTCGTTGTACAGTGTACTGTTTCTTTTTGTTGGGATAACAAAAGATAACTTGTGTTCATTCAGGGTTTTAATAGAACCCTGGGAGTAAAACCCCCTATCAAGTATCAGAGTCTTATTTTCAACTCCAATCTCTTGGACTGAAAGCGCAAGTGACTTAATATCTCTTAGAGATCCGGGAAGAAATCTTACCATTGTTGGCAAATTCTCATTAGCTGTACAGAAAAGTGCAAAGTTTACTTGTGGAATGTGAAAATGCTCTTTGTTATAATCCTTTTCAGAGAAATTTATAGCTTCTGAACGAGTAAAAATAGCACTGAGGTCATAAACAAGTTGCTTATCTTCACTGTTTAATCCTCTGAAAACGTGATTCTGTCCTTTACGATTAACTCCAACCTCTTTTAGCACTTTAGATAATGATTTTGTGTTCATCGAAGGAGTGATCTCTGCTATTGGGTAGAGTTTCTCCCACGCTAGACTTGCTCTTTTCAAAGGAACATAGCCAGCAATACGTATTAATGCAAGAGCATATATCTCTTCCCAGATTTCACCAAAAGCTGTCTGAAGAAGAGGTTTTAGATCCTGAATTGCGTAGTTAAGTAAGGCAGCATTTCCATACTCCCAGATAGAGCGAACTCTTTTGCTTGAGATCACTGTTTTCTGACTTTCAATTAGACCTTTGCTTTTGTCCAGTCTTCCAATGTAAGTTGATTTTTTCCTCCGCTTCTTTAGCTCTTTGTCCCAGTAAGTGGTAGATCGATAGACGTAGTGCCCATTACTGAACTTTTTTATTTCAAGACCCTTTTCACCAAGCTCACGTTGCTTAGTTAACCAGTTATTTACCCAGTCTTCCATTATACCCTATAGGGTATAACTTTATATTTAAATGTATCGGTTTAATGTTATCATGATTTTCGATATCAAAAGAGACGAAAGTTAAAAGGCCAAATAGAATCAAAAGAAACTGAGTATTATATAATAAATATTATTTTGAAATGAAAAGGTAAAAACGTGAGTGGAG
>CAZTKH010000108.1:0-1071 GCA_964613925.1 uncultured Saccharimonas sp. (SeqCode) | reverse complement strand
ATGGAACTCCCTCTCCGTTCCCTCTGGGATATCTGATTGTTGACATCCCCCATGACGGGAGTTGTGCAGAATAAAGCATGTTCCTCAGCTCGGCCTCATTCATTGGTGCAGCTATGGTCATTCCGGGAATACATCTCATATATGAGAGATCATATGCTCCGTGGTGGGTTGCACCATCCTCGCCAACAAGGCCTCCCCTGTCGAGGCAAAAGATAACCTTTAAATTTTGTGTGGCCACATCGTGGATAACGCTGTCAAAGGCTCTCTGCATAAAGCTGGAGTATATGTTGCAGTAGGGGAGAAGCCCTTTTGCAGCCATTCCTGCTGAGAATGTAACAGCATGCTGTTCTGCAATCCCTACATCAAATGATCTCTCCGGGATCTCCTTCATAACAATATTCATTGAGCATCCGGAAGGCATTGCGGGTGTTACTCCCACTATTTTTTTGTTGTTTTTTGCGAGTTCAAGAAGAGTCTCTCCAAAAACATCCTGATATCTGTCTGCAATGGCAGATCCGTTTGTCTTTCTGAGTCCTGTGTTTTTATCAAAGTTTCCGGGAGAGTGCCATACTACCTGATCTTCCTCTGCAGGTTTATAGCCCTTTCCTTTCTTTGTTACAATGTGTAGTAATTTTGGACCATCAACATTTTTAAGCTGATTAATGGTTGTCAAAAGCTGTTCTGTGTTATGACCATCAATTACTCCGAAATATCTGAATCCCAAAGATTCAAACACTGAGCCTGATTTGAAAAATGCAGCCTTTGTGCTGAAAAGGAATTTTCCTGCAAGATCTCTTAGTTTTTCTGAACCGAGATATTTCCAGATTCTCTTTTTTGTTTTATTGTAAAAGTGAGAGGTTGTAAACTTGATCAGATAGTTGTGCATTGCCCCTACGTTGGGATCAATGGATATTTGATTGTCGTTAAGTATTACGAGGATATTATTTTTGTTGGCTCCGGCATTGTTAAGCCCTTCATATGCAAGACCTCCGGTAAGTGCACCATCGCCAATTACTGCAACAACCTGTTCGTCACTGCCTTCCAGCGATGCTGCAACAGCCATACCCAAAG
>CAZTKH010000107.1:0-1089 GCA_964613925.1 uncultured Saccharimonas sp. (SeqCode) | reverse complement strand
AAATAAGCAAACAAATTGTAACAAAAATTAGTTAGACCACTATCAGTTTTGAATGATCTTACTTTGTCTACAATATCTCCTATCAAAGAAAATATCTGTTCCATTGTATTATCTGTCTCAGGTGTAAATCCTTTTTTCAAAAAGCTTATGTTCTTCTCGAAAATCTCTTTTGCATAAGAAATCGCTTTATGAGACGCTTTTGAAAGTTCCAGATTAGATTCCAATTTTAGGATATTTTGAAAACACGCAACAGAATTGATGACTGTGTCAGAGTGTATTAACTGACATATCTCATCGTAAACAAGTTTATCATTATCTGGAATATTCTCTTTAGATTGAAATTCATCACTATATCTCTTGCTAACGTTTTTTAACTGATGAAACACACAAAAAGAATGAGCCACTTCAGGAAAGACACTTTTTACAGCTCCAATAATTGCTTTATCTTCATCAGAAACAATCTTTTGTATTTTGCCTTCTGGAAAGCGATTTTTTATTCGTATGAAAAGAGGAATAAGAGCTTCAATTGTTGGTAACCTGTCGGTTACCTCAAAATCCAAAATTACCTTTTCCTTTGTGGCAATAACGTAAACGGATTTATATCGCATCTTTTTCCACTCTTTTACTGTAATCTCCCTTCCTATCAGAGTTTCAAACTTCTTTTTCCATCCTTTCTTGATCCAATCTCCATCAACATACAATGTTCCATCAAAATCTGCATTTTGATCTAAAAGTTCTTGCTTAGAAATTGCCGCTTGTTTTTGCTCATGCAACCATAATGAAGAGGCACAAGGAGCTCTCCCACATATATCAGTCAAGCCTTCTGTATATCTTTCACCTATTCTACAGGAATTATTAAGGCTGCACCTGCCATCGTATCTGACAAACTTTTGTTTGTCATAGAATTCATCACTGTAATTTGCGGATCCAGAAACGCCAACTATCTGATCATGAAAATTTTTATTACAGTTCGGACAAATCCAGTATGTTGTATTGCGAGTTATGGTGCCATAACTCGTAAGAATAAAACGAGTATAGTGAGAGTTCACATTTAATTTTGTGCCGCAAAAATCGCAATGAGTAGGAGAT
>CAZTKH010000106.1:0-1107 GCA_964613925.1 uncultured Saccharimonas sp. (SeqCode) | reverse complement strand
GTAAACGGTCAATAACATAGCGGATTGAAAAAGGGACAAGAAAAATGGATAATTACTCCTGATAAGTACTGAAAACTCGTGAAAACTATGCGAGTAAACAGAGGTTTCAGACCAGGAGGAAAAGATGAATGCAACTGAGGTACGAGATGCTGTTCGCAACAAAGAGATGGCTGAAGTCATCAAGACATGTCAAGCAAGCGGACTGACAATTAGAGAATGGTGCGCACAAAACAGAATAAGCGAGCATTCCTATTATTATTGGTTGAAAAAGCTGCGAGAGCATTCGATCCAGGAAAACAATATGGTGGACGACCAAAATGCCATTGTCCGGGTTGACCTGTCAGGAATAAAGACCAAAAAAGAAACGGTTATTCGAATTGAATATCAAAGCTGCAAAATAGAAATACCGGCTGGGACAGAATACAACGACATCACATCAATTCTGAAAGCGGTGAAAACGATATGTTAAAATTGCTGGAGGACATGACACATTTCTATATCTGCTGCGGCAGGACAGATATGCGAAAAGAGATAGATGGGTTGGCTGCCGTAGTGCAAATTACCTACGGGGAGGAGCTTAAAGAAGGCAGTCTCTTTCTGTTTTGTGGCAGGAAGACTAATCGAATAAAAGGACTCTTTTGGGATGGCAGCGGATATGTTCTCTTATACAAGCGATTGGCAGACAGCCGCTTTCAGTGGCCACAAAATTCGCAGGAATTAAAGCAAATCAGTGCCCAAGAGTTTCGCTGGTTGATGGAAGGTTTATCCATCTACCAAAAGGAATCGATCCAAAAAACTGAACAAAAAATGCTGTTTTAATTCAGAAATATTACGAGTAATTGAGACATAAATAATGGTCAAAAACCTTGTTAAAAATCATCATCCATGAGATAATTATTACATGGATAAGACATCGATTGCCGAGGAAATAGTTCAAGATTATCCAAGTATTCCCCCTGAAATTATTTCAACTATTCAACAACTGGAAGACAAGAAATATCTCGAAACGATCAAGAATAAGGACGCTGAAATTGAGCGTCTCAACCAGATATTATTGAATTTCAAACGTGACAGATTTGGACAGCACAGTGAGAGAAGCAAATATAT
>CAZTKH010000105.1:0-1146 GCA_964613925.1 uncultured Saccharimonas sp. (SeqCode) | reverse complement strand
CCTCTAGCTCGTTCTTGACGGCGTGTGAATGAACTAAATCAATAATTACCGACAAACCTAATTTATGCGCTGTGTTGATTAAATTTTTTAAATCATCAGGCGTACCAAAACGTGAACTTGGTGCAAAAAAATTTGATACGTGATATCCAAAGCTTCCATAATATGGATGTTCCTGAATTCCCATAAGCTGAACAATATTGTAGCCAGATTTTTTAATATATGGCAAAACTTCTTTTGTAAAATCGTTATATGATGCAACTTTTTCTTGCTCGCTGGACATGCCGATATGAGCCTCGTAAATTAGTGGTGTTTTGATTTTTAAGTTATGTGTCTGGTCGTGCCATTGAAATGGTTTTGGTGGGTCCCAAATTTGAGCGCAATAATCTTTTGTTACTTCATCTTGAACGGCATAGTTTGACCATGCGGGTATGCGAAATCCATCACCGTTATTCCAATAAATATGTAATTTATATTTTGATAGATGCTGTATGTTGTCTTTTGGAATTTTTATTTCCCAGATGTCATTATCGGTGCGCCTTAACTGATATTCCGGCGAATCTTGCCAATTATTTGCATCACAAATGAAATAAATTTTTGTAGCATTTGGCGCCCATTCTCTTAGTACCCAATCGCCTTCATTAGTTTTGTTAAGTCCAAAAAACTCTAAGTCATTTATTGCTTCTTTGAGGGGTTTATCATTTAAAAGTGCTTTTTTAATCAGTTTAAGAGATTTTACGCGATTTTGAATCTCGGTCTCGTACGACTTTAGCCAAGGGTCGAGGTTTATTAATTCAGAATCTTGTTGCATAACCACTATTGTATCATTTTTAGATAATCAAAGAGATATATTTGTCGATAGTAATGTAATTTGATATTGTTATTTTGTGAGTAAAATAACAAAACAAAAAAGCATAGCAAAGACCACATCTAATATATTTGGAGTTTTTGGATATTTAATATGTTCCATGCAATGGTTGTGGTTTGTTTTGTTGTATTTTAGTTTCATTGATGGAGCTTCGTCATTTTTCATTTCGCAAAATTCTAATCAATCAGTAAAAGCTATTCAAACAACGGCTACAAATTCACCGGACATTTTTGCAGTTATTTTTATGGGAATAATTATCGTTTTAATGATTGTGTTGACTG
>CAZTKH010000104.1:0-1182 GCA_964613925.1 uncultured Saccharimonas sp. (SeqCode) | reverse complement strand
TGAGATCAATGCCTTCGTTCTTTTTAAATACATCCAAAAAGTGAGTAACAATTCGGTTGTCAAAGTCCTCACCACCAAGATGTGTATCACCATTTGTAGATTTAACTTCAAAAACACCATCACCAAGTTCAAGAACAGAGACGTCAAAAGTACCACCACCAAGGTCAAAGACAACGATTTTTTCTTCTTTTTTGCTATCGAGACCATAGGCAAGCGCAGCCGCAGTTGGTTCGTTAATAATACGCTTTACTTCAAGGCCGGCAATTTTACCAGCATCTTTGGTAGCCTGGCGCTGAGAGTCATCGAAATAAGCCGGAACAGTAATAACCGCTTCGGTAACTTTTTCACCCAAGAAAGCTTCAGCATCAGCTTTTAATTTTGAAAGAATCATGGCTGAAATTTCTTCTGGAGAGTAATCTTTGTCGTTCATTTTTACGACAACGCCATCACCTTTTTTAGAAATTTCATAAGGCATAATATCAAGATCGCGCTGAACTTCCTTGTCACCAAACTTACGACCAATCAATCGCTTTACGCCATAAATAGTGTTTTTAGCGTTAGTAACGCGCTGTCGTTGAGCCACTTGTCCAACTAAGCGTTCGCCATTTTTATTAATAGCCACAACGCTTGGCGTAGTTCTGTTACCTTCAACGTTTGCAATAACCTCTGGCTTGCCGGCAACCATATAAGCAACCGCGCAGTTAGTAGTACCAAGGTCAATACCAATAATTTTGCTCATTTATTTTTCCCCTTTATAAGAATTTATATGAATTTTACTTTATATAATTTTAGCACTCTATCAATTAGATTGCCAATATTTACAGTATAAATAATTAGCACTCCATTGTCAAGAGTGCTAATTACAAATAACATTTGTATCAATTTATTGTTTTGATTTGATATATTCTTCAGTTCGTCGAGCAATTTCGGCGGCTTCGTCGGTAGAAACTACTAATGCTGGTTTACTGGCAATTGTAGTAATACGAGCTGGTGTTTTTGGCTCAAAAGTTGCTTCATCGGCACTATTATCTCTGATAAACCCAAGGTAACTAAGTTTTTCTAAAATACGACCACGAATAACATATGACCTTTCGCCAACTGTACCCGTAAATATAATTTCATCAACACCATTCATACTTGCCGCCATTTGACCAATAGCAAGTTGAATTCGATAAACTAATA
>CAZTKH010000103.1:0-1186 GCA_964613925.1 uncultured Saccharimonas sp. (SeqCode) | reverse complement strand
TGAGTTACCTCCCATAAAACACCACAAAAATATATAGACAAGACTCTGAAAATGTGATATAATAAAATCATAATGGAGGAGAAAACAATGGCAAACGAAACAAGAAAAAACTATGACGAAAATTTCAAGAGACATATCGTGGAATTATATGAAGCAGGACAAACACGAGCAGAGCTTTCAAAGGAATATAATCTGCACCCTACATCGGTAAGCAACTGGATAAAGTATTACAAAACCAGCGGAAGCTTTAAAGCAAAAGATAATCTGACGGATGAGCAAAAACAAATCAGGGAACTTGAAAAGCAGCTTAAGGATAAGCAAATGGAAATAGATATATTAAAAAAAGCGATGGTGGTAATGTTAAAGACCTAAGCACAGAAGCCAAGAGAACCATTATCACTGAGCTTAAAGCAAAGTATTCCGTAATAAAGCTTTGCAAATTTCTTGGCATAAATAGAGATGTTTATTATTATTTGCCTATAAAGCCTAAAATTGATGAAGAATTAGTAAGCGTTGTTAAACAAACATTTGAGCATAATAAAGGCGTTTACGGACATAAAAAGCTGTACAAGGCACTCCGAAAAAATGGCGTTTCTATAGGAAAAGAAAAACTTTCAAAAATAATGAAGGAAGAAAAGTTAGTTTCAAAATATGTCAGACGCAGAAAGCTGAAATCATCGGTAAGTAACGTAAATCATGATGAAATCGGTAATAAAATTGACCGTAAATTCAATGACAGAAAACCGCTGGAAGTGGTTGCTTCTGACTTGACATATGTGGATGTTAATAATAAATGGCATTATATCTGCCTTTTAATAGAGCTTTCACATCGAGAAATTATAGGGTATTCGGCAGGAAAAAATAAAGATGCAGAGCTTGTAAAAGCAGCATGGCTTACCGTAAAAAAAGACATTCGTGATATTTGCATATTTCACACCGACCGCGGTAGCGAATTTAAAAATGAAGAGATTGATAAGATTCTTGAAATTGGAAATATCGAGCGAAGCCTGAGCCGTCCTGGTCAACCTGTTGATAACGCAGTTTGCGAATCAATGTATGACATTGTTAAAACTGAGTTTATTTTCGAAGAAAGTTTCGCTGATTTAGCGGATTTGCAGGCAAAGCTTTCAGCTTGGGTTTGGTGGTATAATAACGAGAGACTACATTCGTCACTTGGCTATAAATC
>CAZTKH010000102.1:0-1209 GCA_964613925.1 uncultured Saccharimonas sp. (SeqCode) | reverse complement strand
ATAGTTTAGACAAATTTGGTCGAATTGATTTAAGCTAAATTAAGCAAGTTCTACTGTTGCACCAGCTTCTTCAAGCAATTTCTTTGCTGAATCAGCTTCGTCTTTAGTAGCTTTTTCTTTGATTGTTGAAGGTGCGTTATCAACTAAAGCTTTTGCTTCACCTAAGCCAAGGCCGGTGATTTCTTTAACAGCTTTGATAACGGCAACTTTTTGGCTACCAGCATCTTTTAGGTTAACGTTGAATTCTGATTTTGCTTCCTCGGCAGGAGCGGCTTCGCCAGCAGCGGCTGGAGCAGCAGCAGCGACAGGAGCAGCGGCGCTTACGCCCCACTCATTTTCGAGGTGCTTTACGATTTGACTTAGCTCTAGAGCTGTAAGTTTGTTGAGTTCATCAACGATTTTTGCTTGTGCAGCAGATAGCTTGATTTCTGTATCAGCCATATTTTTAATCTCCTTAATCACGAAAACTAACAAGTTTTAGTGAATTGATTTATATAAATTTATTAAATGGTTACAAAATTATAATGCTTTTGCGCGTTCTGAAATAACTCGTGCAAAACCGCTTTGAGTGCCATTGGCAACAGTAAGAAAACTGCGTAATGGTGCTGCAAAGACACTGACCAACTGGCCACGGAGTTGATCCTTGGTTGGAAGTTGAGCTAGTGCATTGACGGTTGCTGTATCGAGCGATGCGCCGGTTTCATTAAAGCCAGCAACTAGTTTTACTTCTGGATGAGTTTTTGCAAACTTTGCCAAAATTTGAGCTGGAGCAACTTCATCTTCGCTTGAAAAAGCGTAAACTAATTGGCCAGTTAATAAACTAGTGTCGGTATCTTTGAATTTCTCAACCTGAGACAAAGCAACGCGGATAAGTCGGTTTTTAGAAACCTTGATAACTACGTTGTTAGCTCGAGCGAGGGCACGAAGACTTTGCAAATCAGCAACAGATAAACCAGTATAGGTTGCCCCAACTGTACATTTAGAGTCGCTAAATAATTCAGCTAATTTTGCAACCAAAGTGTTCTTTTTAGCGCGTGTAACAGCCATAAAAATCCCTTCTTTGATTACTAATGTTTTAATTCGACCAAATTGTTAAGATTTCGGACATTCGCTTTTGCCTGTAAGCCAAAAATAAAAAATCTTTGACTCACCTGCCAAAGACGTATCGAAAAATGTAAGATTTACATATTCCTCGGTAGCTTCGCTGTA
>CAZTKH010000101.1:0-1221 GCA_964613925.1 uncultured Saccharimonas sp. (SeqCode) | reverse complement strand
TATCTGACTGTGGCAGATATTGCCAAGGGAATAATTGTGAATTGCTTGAAAATCTTTACCTTTACTGGGTAAGTAACAACGATGCCAATAAAGAGTAGATACATTCATCCGTTGTGAATTGCTTGAAAATCTTTACCTTTACTAGGTAAGTAACGTATGCCATCAGTAAACTGCGTCTTGTACTTATAGATTGTAAATTGTAATGGATGTCCTATATGTAGTGGTTTTCGTGGAAGTAATGGATTTCAAATAACTCCATTTGCTTTCAATCTATCAGGAAGTAAATCAGCTAAGTCTTCTTACTGCCTAAAGCTACTGGTCTGGCTGCATTTTCTATGCCATTGTTGTCTATAAAGTATCTTCCATCAAGATGGTAACGTGATAATTTATCAAAACGTTTATATGTGTATAGAATTGCTTTTTCTATAGGACTGCCCTTGAGAACTTTTGGATGTTCTGCAACAAGCCACTTTTCAAATCTTACCATAATAGGATATGCCAATCGACTTCTTAGTTTAGCAGCATCCTGGTATGAAAGATTCTGGTCTTTAATCTGGTGTTCTACATCATAAAGTAATTGGATTTGTTCAATGGTTTTCTCTGCACGTTCCTTATCATTCTTTATTGATGCCGAAAATTTTCTTCTGGCATGAGCCCAGCAGGACAGATTATTTGACTGTGGCACACAAATTAGACATTCCCGATAAAACCGTTGAGAAACACATAAAACGCTTTGCTGTCAATGGGTTGGTAAATCATTATGCACATGATAAGTACAAAAAGCTATAAGCCATGGACAGCAAACAAAAAAGAAAAATCCGACTCCACAAAAAAGAGTTGGATTAAAATACCTTATATGAAGGCTTTAAGAAATGAATTAGAAACTTTCGGCAATTTTTCAGAATCTAAAGCTGTACAAGCAAAAATTTAAAGTCTGGGATAAAAGTAAACTTTTAATCCATGAGGAAGCACTGATAAAAATACTGGCTATCAATAGTCGGACTCTAAAGCTAATAAATGAACATGATCTAATCCATTTTATGAATTTGTTTGGGCTAAAAATATATTCTGTTCGGTATGTTGAATACTTATTAAATATATCCATAAAAAACATAGAAATTAATGAATTTCCACTGCTAATAATTTGAATTAAATCGATAACTTTACGATATTTATGCCTAAAAATCATTACGTACTAGAGTTTCTATGATCTTAAATCCA
>CAZTKH010000100.1:0-1236 GCA_964613925.1 uncultured Saccharimonas sp. (SeqCode) | reverse complement strand
TTTATCAAGAGCGGATTGATATCAATTTCTTTTATTTCATCGTTTTCTTGAACCAATTTAGAAAAATTATCTATGCCACCATCCATCGAATACTCTCCGGATTGAATTTTACTTGGGACCTTGAAGTCCGCCCATTTTTTGCACCAATTCATATATTTTTGAAAGAATATTTTTCATACTCTTACGCAAGTCTTAACCAGCGCGACACTCACGAAAAAATTCTGAAATCATGACGCAAGAGCCATAACCATTGCGTATCACATAACTCCATAAAAAGTATAGCATGATTTTTTGAGATAAAAAAACGACCCTTTGAAATTTTTTAGATTTCAAAGGGTCAAAGTCTCAGAGAGCCAAAGGATCTTAGCTCTGAGATTCAAAGGGATTGCGAGAAAACACCTGGCGGCCGTCAGCCCACTCAATCGGATCCTCAACGGAGAGCGCACCCACGCTCCAGCCACCATCACGCCAGCTGCAAGTGACCGCCCAGAGAACACCGGTACCGTTACGAGTATAGAAAATATTTAGGTAGCCATTGGTGAGTAGTACTCCATCCTCGCCATTAGGTTGCATTTCCATTAAGGAAAACATTTCGGCAAGCGCGCTCTCAGCTTTTTCTTCGCCACCAAGTTCGTTGATGATTGGATTATCCACCGATGATTTCAGCAATTTTCCAAAACGCATCACAGTCTCGACGATTGGTTCCTCAACTTTACCGAGAAAGTTCGTCTTGAAGCTATCACCAAGATAGGAGATTTTGACTTTCGCCTTCTCGGTTGTGTCGATGATGAAGTGGTCACGAGCGATAAACTTTTCAGTTCTTGCAGGAATAGTGCTGGTTCCAACAAAATCAAGTAACTTTTCGATTTCTTTAGGCACTTCTGCCGAAAGAACCTTGAGTCCAAGAACTCTCCGAAAATCGTTTCGATTTGTCTGTGTGATATTTCCATCACGAAGATCAGCGAGAAGTCCTGACTCTAAAATAGCCTGAATCTGCTCCACTGGAGTCTCGGAGAAAAGAGACAGAATCTTAACAGATTGCCTAAGGGTTGCTTCTTTCATATTTTTCATAGCAAGTCCTCCTTGTGCGGTCGCCTATATGACGGCGCAAAAAAAATTTACTGTTCAAGCTTCACCACCACGGTTTCGCCACAGCAGAAAAAATTATTACTTAATTAGGAACTAAGTCCCCAATTGGGGACTTAGTCCCTAAATAGAAATCCTTTCTGCCATAGC
>CAZTKH010000099.1:0-1259 GCA_964613925.1 uncultured Saccharimonas sp. (SeqCode) | reverse complement strand
TCCAACTTCCATTGTGCCTCCATTAACTGCATAACCACCAAACCATAATACCAGCAGCTCTTCCTTGCAAAGCCTGGTCGAGCGATGTATTGACACTCTTAGCCATATCTTCTGCAGTTACTGATGTTACAGCACCAGTCAGGTCACTTCTTTTCATAGTACCATAACCAACAACCACGACCTCATTAAGTAGTTCGGAGTCCTCTTTCATAGTTACATTCAACACACTACCCTTAACAGTTATCTCTCTTTTTGAGTATCCTATATACGAGAATACCAGGATATCTCCTCTATTAGCATTGATAACATAATGACCTTTTGCATCAGTAACAGTACCTTTTGTTGTTCCCTTAATAGTTACTGAAACACCAATAAGTGGCTCATTTTCGGCTGATGATACAGTTCCTGAAACAACTTCATTATTTGCAGCTTCAGCATCTTGAACAATAACTGGAGATAACATACCTATTATCATGGCTATACACCATAGATAGGAATAGATACTCCGCTTAATAATTGTTTTCTTCATTAGTAGATAAATTTTAAAGTTAATTTGGTTTTTTAGCGCCTTAATTTTTCGCTCATGTAAAATTAAATATCCCATATTCCTATTACATTTTTTATGTTTTACATTAAAGGGATATTTGTATTGCCTCGAGTGAAAATGTTTCTTTTTTAGGGGTCATTTGATTATAATCATATTGACGCATAAGCTATTATTCTGATTATATGACATTTACGCAAAAGCACTAAGTTTAAACATCCTTGATGAATATTCTGCCAATGTGTAGAAACCAAATATAAAAGATTTGTATATTGCACTTGCTAACTAAATGAACTACTATGAAATGTGCCTTATCATTGCTGATTATTTTTCTGTTCCATCTACCTGCTTCTGGAAATAATAATATCTCTTTCAAACATATATGGACAAACCAAGGATTATTAGGAACTCAAGTAACCTCTATAGTAAAAGATTCACAAGGGTTCATGTGGTTTTCTACATCATGGGGAATAAGCAAATACAATGGATATACCATAAAGAATTATAATCCTAACAGTGCAATTTCAACTCCAAATCTTGACAATTATGTTGGGAAGACTCAGGAAGACAAATATGGTAATCTATGGATGCAATTAAGATACAGATACACATGTTTTGACCCAAGAAGAGAGAAGTTTTATCCTGCACAAGATATCCTTGAAAAGAAGTATAATATTCCTGTAGTTATTGCACTAAACAAATTTGAAACAGATAA
>CAZTKH010000098.1:0-1271 GCA_964613925.1 uncultured Saccharimonas sp. (SeqCode) | reverse complement strand
TTGGTGGGTCAGGTGAGACTTGAACTCACGACATCCTGCTTAAGAGGCAGGCGCTCTAACCAGCTGAGCTACTGACCCAAAATCTAATTTATTTTAACACGAACAACCGATAGTGTAAACGTAAATAAAAAAGCCCCATAGCTTACGCATGATATCGTGCGTAAGCTATGGAGACGTAAAGAGGGGTGAAATGCGGGGTGGCGGAAAATGGTAACCGCTAACCGCATTGGAGCGACGTATAGGACTCGAACCTACTACATGCACGATTAACTGTCGTGCGCTCTTCCGTTGAGCTAGCGCCGCGTCTCTCTATAATAAATTGCGTGTATTTTTCAAACACAGCCATAATATGTTAACAAATACGCACACATATGTCAATACTTAGATAGCGACTAGTGGATTTTTTATATTAATCCAACAAATACCAACGCAAACAATATAATCGCTAAGGCTATTCTATAATAACCAAACGGTTTTAATCCCTTTTTTGAAATCAATTTAATCAAAAAGCTGATTGCCAATATTCCAAAAACAAATGAAGTAATATTGCCAATGACAAATGACAAAGGATTGGTTTTTATGAATTCAACTCCACCACCTATAAGTGTTTTACAAATAGCACCTGCCGTTACTGGAATTGCCATCAAAAAACTAAATTCAGCGGCTCTTTTTGCCGATAAATTTGATTTAAGTCCAGTCAATATAGTTATCCCCGATCGAGAAATGCCAGGAATTAAGGCTATCATCTGCGCCAAACCAAGTTTAATTGTTTTTTTCCAACCAACAGATTGTTCGATTTCTCTATCATCAGAATCTTTATTTTCGCTACCAAATAAAATCATCAGAATACCGATAGCAAGCAACGTTACTACAACCACTAAAATATAGCCATTAAGCATTTCAATTATATTATCAAGTAATAAACCAATCACTACGGCTGGAATTGTTGCAACAACTAGCTTGGCAATCAATATCCATTCCCTACCCTGAAAAACCCGAACAATTATTGACCAAATTCTCTTACGATAATAAATAATCAATGCCAATAATGTACCGATATTTAGCAGCACATCAAATATAAACGAATTTCCAACACCAAGTAACGAACTAGCGATCACTAAATGACCAGAACTACTAACCGGAATAAATTCAGTAACACCTTGAACAAGACCTAAAACAATTGCATCAATAATAGACATAAAACTATGTTACCAGAAAAGCATGAAAAATGTCTCGTAAAAACTACAGAAAAAGGAAAAACCCCGCAACCA
>CAZTKH010000097.1:0-1278 GCA_964613925.1 uncultured Saccharimonas sp. (SeqCode) | reverse complement strand
AATATTATCAGCCAAGGGTTGATATTGTTGATGGTACCGAGCCAACAATTAATGAGCTATTAAAAAATTCATACTAATGGGTCAACTTGATTGTGTTTATTGTTTGTTTTTGGTTTAATTAAGTTAATTTATATTACTTTACGAAAGGGTATCTCGTGAACAAAACAAAATCTCAATCCGGGTCGGCGCATTTAATAATAATCATAATACTGAGCGTGGCGTTAATTGGGTCGTTAGGTTTTGTATTTTATCAGAATTATATGCAACCAAAAACGAATAATGAAGCGGACGTTTCATCGCCTGTAGAGGAAGTGCCAGTGGATGCAAATGAAGATCCAAACACACTAGCTATAGCGGATTGGGAAATTGACGGTGTATATAATGGTGAGCACGAAATTGATTTTAAAATAGTAGATGTTAGTTCGCATCAACAAGCATATTTTACATCGTCAGATTTATCAGGCGCGTGTTCTAATTGGCAACTAGTCAATATAAATAAATACTCTGGTAGTGACGTTGTCGGTTCAATGGGTCATGTCGCTATCGAACCTACTTCAATTGCAGATTATTATAATTCAAATCCAAATGCGCATACAGGTGCGGACGCGTTTATTAAAAAAATTGGAGAAAATTATTATTTCTATAGTGTGGCAAGAACTGACACTTGCGCCACCGACGACGAAGCGAATGGGGCGATATTAACTCAAGTTATTTCAGACATACATGATTACTTTTTAACACTTCAAGCAATATAGTACCAATAAGCCTCGGAAGGCTGTTCTCTAAAAGTTATGTACCAATAAAAATAATCACTTTTAAGTGATTATTTTTATTGGTGGGGGCGGTTGGAGTTGAACCAACTACCAAAGCGTTATGAGCACCCTGCTCTAACCGGTGAGCTACGCCCCCGCGGCGTCAGGACTCACTTCAGGACTCATTTTACTGCAAGCAGTAAAAGTTATCGTCTTATCAATGGTCCTTCCTTTCAATAAAGCAAACAGCCGTTGGCTTGGTTTGTTTTATTGCAAAATCGCAGAATCACAATTACGGTGATTCTTCCTCTCAGTTTTTAAAACAGCTAAAGCTTGGTTTAAAAAACTGGCAAAATTCAATTTACAAATAACCACACAAGGTCTTTGTATAGGGTTATTATAGCGTATTCGTAGCTGTTAGGCTATAATAATTTCCATAATATAAAACGTAAATAGCAGCCGTAGAGAATTGATACTGGATGGGTAAAGTAAAAAACGGTTTTACTATTGTTGAACTGCTTATCGT
>CAZTKH010000096.1:0-1384 GCA_964613925.1 uncultured Saccharimonas sp. (SeqCode) | reverse complement strand
ATTGCTTATAATAAATCTAAAATAAAATTATGAGCAATACATTGTTTAGACAACAGGATTACAAGAATGTGCTCGTTATTTGAATCAAAAATCGCAGCTTTTGTTGATACTTTAAATAGTTTATGCATGGTTGTCATTATATCCTTAAATTAGCTTAATGTCATTTTTGCAATGAGGGTTATAATAAGCTACATGAAGAGTGGAAAAACTATTCGTCATAAAGGTGGCGTTGTTGGTTTATGAATGTAAAATCGAAAAAAATTGGCATAGACATTATGGGCGTTATTCTGCCAAAAGCTATCGAAAAAGCTACGCTTGAAGAATTTTTGGCTTGCGAGGCACTACCAAATGCAGTTGAGTCTATTGGAAAAATAGTTGATTTATATAGATCAGAAAATATATTTATCATTTCAAGATGTCCAGAATTTGCTGAAAAAGTAATAATGCAATGGTTTGATGAGCATAATTTTTTCGCAGTGACAAATTTTAATCATTCAAATATTTACTTTTGCCGTGAACAAGCCGATAAAGCTCCAATCGCCAAAAAATTAGAACTTACCTATTATATTGATGATAAATTGAGCGTTTTGGGCTTTATGCAAAGCTTTGTTCCAAATCGAATTCAGCTTGCGGCCGAGATGGGTTCACGGGAGGATTCTAGCGACACCGGTATCGTTACCCTGCCCGATTGGTCATCGGTTTTAGAAAATATTACAAAAAATTAAATTAGAGCATGATAAATATAAGCAATAAATATATGACCTTTTTAAAAAATTAGCTATTGCACTAATTATTTTACAGTTCTTGTTCCGCTATCGTCATAACCATCCTCGGCAACATTGTAATAAAAATTGATTTCGGGATAGTTTTTTGCCGAGTAATCTATAATTTGAGAAACAACTTCGCTACTGTTTATTGCAGCCCAGGTGCCATCTCCAAATAAAAAAGGAAAGCCTTTCTCTGTGCGGGTTGAAGTAGCTAAATTATTTTCTGGAAAATATCTATCAAATTCAGTATTTAACTCTCGAATCAAAGATTCTAGATTTGTGTTAAGTTCTTGACGATTATCGATTTGTTTTGAGCCTTTTACGTCCATAAGAAATAGGCAAAGGCCATTTTGTTCGATAATTTCATTAGCTTTTTTAATACAAGCTTCGATGTCTATACCCTTTTCGCCGTTTTCAATAAATTTTTCGCCGTTGGCCATGCTCTGATTGTATTAAAATTTTTAAAGAATAGAAAGTAAGCAAACGGTTTTAATCTTTGATAAAAAAATTATTTTCGGTTCTTTTGTGATTGTTCCAATCTCTATCCACCACAAATCATTTTTGCCATATGATATAAATATATGATAATTAAAACCGAAGAAGACATTAGAAAACTA
>CAZTKH010000095.1:0-1386 GCA_964613925.1 uncultured Saccharimonas sp. (SeqCode) | reverse complement strand
AAGCCTCACAAAACCTATTTTGACTATGTAACTTATGAGTATATCGTTCATGAAGATCGAAAGCATCTCTCATATCAGCCAGTATCTTTGTTTTTGAATAATATATGGGATGCTCCAGCGCCAATGCGTGTATTGGCGACTGGTAATTCATTTTGGAATATTATTAGTTCAATGCGACCTCATACTTTGAGAAATTTTGCATCACATTCACAGCCTATGGATGCGCTTGAAGAGATGAATTTTTGGAGTACTAGAACAATAGTTGAAGATGGTCATCAATATTGGCGAAGCTACTTTTATTTTAACGGCAACTATTCGGTGTTGCCAATTTTTGTGCCAATTTATCAAGATGCGGTTTTATCAAATACATATATCAAAACATTGAAAGCTCAATTTATTCAATTAAGAAGGTGGGCTTATGGATCAAGCGATATAGCATATGTTGGCAATCTTTTCTTTTCCAAAGATCGTAACGTATCATTTTCGGGTGGTTTTTCGAGATTTGTAAGGTTAGTCGATGGTCACGTTACTCAGGCCTGTGTACCAATTCTTATCGCTTTTGGTGGTTGGGTGCCATTGCTGCTTAATAGCCAGTCAGCTAGGAGTATGGCGGCGCATCAATTGCCGGATGTAATTAGCGCTATTCAGACGATTGCCATGATTGGTTTGGCTGTATCGATATATTTGTCGTTTAAGATGCTACCGCCTCGTCCAGAGCGTTACAAGAGGCGAAGGAATATATTAATGCTAGCCCAGTGGGTGTTAATGCCAGTTACGTCCATTGCTTATGGCGCCTTTAGTGCCATTTATTCTCAGACAAGATTATTATTTGGTCGATATATGGATAAGTTTGACGTTACCGAAAAGGCTACTCATCAATCTGTCGTTGACGCCAGGGATTTAGCAAGGCATCAAAAAGCATCACATAATAGTTAATTTTTGGCTATTTAGGGTAAGTGATTATAAAGATATAACCATCAAGTTGATGGTTATATCTTAAGACAAGGTAAATTAAGATTCGGAAGTAGTAAAACGCGATTTCATATCGCTTTTAACGTCTCGTAGTGTTTTGTCGTACTCAAAATTAAGAGAAAAACGTTCTAACCTAGACGGTTTTATGTTGTTTTTAATCTGTACTTGATTGTTCATACTTTAATAATACCATAAGCGAGTTAAAAAGTCAATGGAACAGAATGTTTGCTGTTATTCGCTACGTGATATATGAATTTAAAATATTATAAAAAAACAGTGTGGAAAACTTATTTTTTAATGTGGAAATATAAAAAGATAAAGAAAAACTCACTACAAAAGTAGTGAGTTAAATACTAAATTGGTGGGCCCTAAAGGATTCGAACCTTTCACCTCAACAACGTCAATGTTGCGCTC
>CAZTKH010000094.1:0-1459 GCA_964613925.1 uncultured Saccharimonas sp. (SeqCode) | reverse complement strand
GTCGTCTTATTAAAGTCGTGGCTTAGATTTATATAACGCTGTAAGATAAACCAAATCGAATAAGCAATTGAGACAAAAGTCATTAATAGTAAAGTAAATAATTTACTTTTATTAAACTTCTTTTTTTCTGGTTCATAAGTAACAAAAAATGCTGCAATAGAAACGATGCCACCGCCAATTAGTTGTAATGAGTTTATGTTTTGTCCTGACAAAAATAATGGAGATAACAATAGCATAAAAACTGGAATCAGTTGAAACATGATTACTACAATAGTTGTATCTTCTCTATCCAATGCTTTAAACCATAATATATTTGCGACTGAATAAATAGCCGAATTAATCAGTAAAATTATAATTGAGTTCAGATCAAAATTTAATTGAAAATTACATACGAATAGATAAATAATTGACATTACTCCACCTGCGACAATTGAAGAAACTAAAATCAAAGCCTTGTAGTCGGCATTTTTTACCATTTTAGAAATCAAAAACTTATCGATATGATTCGTTATCGAGTAGAAAATAGTGGCAATCACAGCTAGTGTTATCGGTAAAATCATATTGTCTATATTTTATCAAAATAGTACGATTAATGTTCAAAATGTATTAAATAACATTTTTTATTTCATAAGACGGTCTTGTTAGGGCTTATATTTTTATTTTATTTAAATAATCTATTTCATTTAGCATATTTATTCTCGCCTGTTTTTCGAATAGATTATATATAATATCTGTTGAATAAATTCGCTTGCGAGCTAAAAAGTTTTGAAGTACTTTTATTCGTGCGTCAGCATATTGCTGTTCGGCGACCCAGCTATATTCTTTGCGTATATTATTTGAATATTTTTTATAGATTTTGCTTTCAGCGCCAAGAATTGCTATGTCGGCATCTAAAAATAGGAGTAAGTCGCTATTTCTCAGGCGATTATCATGCATTGCTGTTGCATTAATAAACAAGCAAACCTTTTTAATTTCTTCGTCGGGTAGTTTTCCGGTCAGTTCGTTTTTGGCAAATTTTGCGCTTTCATTTTCGTTATATTCAAAATCAGAATGAGTATCATAAACTATATCGTGAAAAAGCGTTGTCCAAAAAATCACGCGCGGATTGTCAATATATTTCAAGTTGTCGCATAGGAAATTTATAACTTGTAAAATGTGCTCAAAATTGTGGTAATGGCGTCCTGGCTGGCTGTACAAAACTTGAAGCCTGTTGATTATTTTAATCGCTTCGCCGTTGTTTAAATCTGGGCTAATTAAGTAATTAATTATTCGTTCTTGTATAATAGCCGCTTTTGTCTGCATATAGTAAGTTTCGTTTAAACGAAATATTTTTGCAATAGAGTACATTCTTTTATTTTTTGCTATTATAAAAATTAACGTCAAGGTAAATAAACTGGAGTTAATAAATGAAAATAATTTGCTTAAATACCTGGGGTGGAGTTTTGAAGGACGAATTGCG
>CAZTKH010000093.1:0-1613 GCA_964613925.1 uncultured Saccharimonas sp. (SeqCode) | reverse complement strand
GAGCGATCCAACCCAATTCTTGTTCGGCTTTTTGTGAACTGGCGTAACAAGATGCAATATCGCCAGCGCGTCGATCGGCAATTTGATAGGGGATATCTTTGCCACAAGCTTTGCTAAATGCCGATATTAACTCAAGAACTGAAACGCCGACACCTGTACCTAAATTGTATGTTTCAAAACCGGGCTTCATATGATCCAGTGCGGCAACGTGTCCACGGGCTAGGTCAACGACGTGGATGTAATCACGCACTCCAGTGCCGTCTGGCGTGTCATAATCATTACCAAAAACATTAACTTTTTCTAGTTTGCCGATGGCAACTTGTGAAATATACGGCAAAAGATTGTTAGGGATGCCATTTGGATCTTCGCCAATTAAGCCACTTTCATGTGCGCCGATTGGGTTAAAATAACGTAAGGCGGTAATTTCTAAGGATGGATTTGCATGAGCGAGGTCGCTCAGGATTTGTTCAATCATAAATTTGGTCTGACCGTATGGGTTTGTGATGCCAACGCCTACGCGACTTGTTTCGAGTAGTGGTAATTCTAATGGCGTGCCGTATACTGTTGCTGATGAGCTAAAAATTAGTTTTTTAACTGAAAATTTTTGCATTACTTTTAGTAAACATAGGGTAGAGTCGATATTGTTTTCGTAGTATTCCAGTGGTTTTGCGACAGATTCACCAACGGCTTTTAGGCCTGCAAAGTGGATAACAGCATCGATTTGGTTATTTAAAAAGACTTCTTCAAGAGCTTTTTTGTCTCGTACGTCGATTTCATAAAAAGGGATTTGGCTATTAGTGATTTTTTCAACACGTTTAATTGATTCAGGACTGCTATTTGCTAGGTTATCCACTACAATGACACGATGACCATTATTAATAAGTTCTATTGTCGTGTGTGAACCTATGTAACCTGCTCCACCAGTGACTAATATATTCATAAGAATAATTATAACATTTTAAAATATTTTATTTTTTTGACTAGCTCCTTTTAACCTTAAATAAGGAGCCAAAAAATTATTGGGACTTGCTTCAAACCATGATTTTAAAGCAGCCCCCGGAAGCGTTGTATACTTTTGCTTACAAAAGTATGAGAAACATTTGTTATAATAGATATGAATTGAAGATAAATATGAAAATTTTGAATGTAAAAATAGACAATTACACAAAAACAGAGCTGGCTGAAACGCTAAACGGTCTTTTAAAAGGTAATAAAAAGACTAAAATTTCAAAGCTTAATACCGAGTTCTTGTATCGAACGCTTTTTGATAAAAAGTTTTTAAAAGTTGTTAATGATTCGGATATAAATATTGTTGATGGAGTTGGAGTTATGTGGGTGGCTAGGTACTTAACCTTGCCGTTTTCTGACAACAAATTTATCCGATCGCTCCAGTCTATCTATCAAATGGTTTATAGCGGCGCAAGTATTGTTTTGAGGCCAAAATTTGTGACTTATCCTATTAAACAAACAATTCCCGGTATCGAGGCTTTTAAGCTAATGATGAAAGCTGCTTCGGACGCTAGCAGTAGTGTATTTTTGTTTGGTAGTTCGCAAGCAACGCTAGATCTAGCGTTGGCTAATTTAAAAAAAGAATTTCCAAAACTTAAGATTTC
>CAZTKH010000092.1:0-1749 GCA_964613925.1 uncultured Saccharimonas sp. (SeqCode) | reverse complement strand
AATTATATCTGAATTATTCAAAAGGTTTTCTAAATGAGCATCCGTTCTTCCATTCTGAACAACCGAATGCACTCTTACCTTTAATTACATGTCCTTTACCACATAACGGACAGATATCATTTTCCTTTATAATAGGTTCACTCTTCTTCTCTTTCTTTGCTGCTCGCGGTTTCTTATCTTTAGCAGGACTCTTTACCGACTGAGATTGTCCTTTTGAAGACTTACCACTCTCCTCTTTAGCATCAGCGACAACAGTTATACGTCTGTTGGTATTGTCGCACAATACACTGTTAACTATCTCAGAGACCATCTGTTTCAGCTCGTTGAGGAAAGTAGTTACATCATACGACCTCTTCTCTATTTCACGAAGTTTCTTCTCCCACAATCCTGTAAGTTCTGCCGATTTCAGCAACTCCTCATGAATAACTCCTATAAGTTCAACACCTGTCGCTGTAGCAATAAGATTCTTCTTCTCCTTGCGTATATATCGGCGTTTGAAGAGTGTTTCAATAATAGCAGCTCGTGTTGAAGGACGACCTATACCATTCTCTTTCAATGCATCACGCAACTCATCATCATCGACTAGTTTTCCTGCAGTCTCCATTGCACGCAACAGAGTAGCCTCAGTATAAGGTCTTGGTGGCTGTGTCCACTTTTCAGTAAGAAAAGGTTCATGTTCTCCACTCTCTCCCTTTACAAAAGATGGCAGAGTATTCTCTTCTTCTTTATCTTCTTTTGATTCATCAGCACTCTCCTTAGCAAAAATCACTCTCCATCCCGGATCGAGAATCTGTTTGCCGGATGCCTTGAACTCAATCTTATCAGCTTCACCTATTATTGTAGTTGTAGAAAATTTACAGTCCGGATAGAATACTGCAATAAAACGTCGGGCTACAAGGTCGAATACCCTTTTCTCCATATCTGTTAGATTCACAGCAGGCTGTCCTGTAGGAATTATGGCATGGTGATCGGTTACCTTCGTATTATCGAAAACCTTTTTTGACTTGACAAGTTTCTTTCCTGCCAAAGAAGCTGTATAGATCTCATACAGCTTCAGCCCTGCCAGTATAGCAGGACATTTTGGATATATGTCTTCACTCAGGAATGTAGTGTCAACACGTGGATATGTAGTTATCTTCTTTTCATAAAGTGATTGAATCAACTTAAGCGTTTCATCGGCAGAAAATCCATACTTCTTATTGCACTCTACCTGAAGTGAAGTTAGGTCAAACAACCTTGGAGGTGCCTCATTACCCTTCTTCAATGATACATCAGTAATATCGAACATAGAGCCTTTGACTCTCTCAAGAAGTGCCTCACCTTCTTCAAGCGAACTGATAGGTGGAATACCTCTGTTCGAGTTTTCCTGCTTTCCCTTCTCGTCCTCTTCAGCAACCAACTCCTCTTCGCTCTTGGCAATTATTGCTGTAAAGGCGGTATCTCTATATATGGTAGCGAGTATCCAATACTGTTTAGGGACAAAATTTTCTATTTCATGTTGGCGGTTTACAATTAGTGCTAAAGTAGGTGTCTGGACTCTTCCTATAGAAAGAACCTGACGATTCTGACCGTACTTTAATGTATAGAGACGTGTGGCATTCATTCCCAAAAGCCAATCACCTATGGCTCTGCTCAGTCCTGCTTCGTAAAGAGACTTGAACTCAGACTGGTCTTTCAGATTCTGAAAACCTTCCCTGATAGCCTCTTCTGTAAGAGATGATATCCATAGACGCTTAACAGGACATTTAG
>CAZTKH010000091.1:0-1759 GCA_964613925.1 uncultured Saccharimonas sp. (SeqCode) | reverse complement strand
TCAAGAACGTCAGCACGGTTAGTTGCCGCTAAAACAATAACATTCGAGCCTTTTTCAAAACCATCCATTTCAACCAAAATTTGGTTCAAAGTCTGTTCTCGCTCATCATGACCACCGCCCATGCCACTACCACGACGACGACCAACAGCATCAATCTCATCAATAAAGATGATTGATGGGGAATTCTTTTTTGCTTTTGCAAATAAATCACGAACGCGGCTTGCGCCAACACCTACAAACATTTCAACAAATTCTGAACCAGAAATTGAGAAAAATGGCACATTTGCTTCACCAGCAACCGCACGTGCCAGCATAGTTTTACCAGTTCCTGGATGACCAACTAACAAAACACCTCTTGGAATTTTTGCACCCAAAGCTTCATACTTTTTTGGATGCTTCAAAAAGTCAACAACTTCTTCTAGATCTTTCTTAGCTGCCTCATTACCAGCCACGTCAGCAAAAACAACTTTTTCTTTATCAGCGCCATAAAGTTTAGCT
Source organism: uncultured Saccharimonas sp. (SeqCode) (assembly GCA_964613925.1). Classification (GTDB taxonomy): domain Bacteria; phylum Patescibacteriota; class Saccharimonadia; order Saccharimonadales; family Saccharimonadaceae; genus UBA1547. The sequence goes on along the minus strand of CAZTKH010000091.1, from coordinate 1,261 downwards.
TTGGAACGCCCAAAGCCCATCGCCTGATTGTTTTGTCCTTGAGCTTGTTTCATAAAAATAGCAAAAATCGCACCAATCAAAATTACCGGCAAGACAATTGTTGCAACGCTCCAGATTACACCGCTAGTATTTGATTCTGGGATAATCTTTATATCAACAGGTGCATTGTCGGCCAACCCTTGCTCTTGAATACTCACACCACTCTGCTTAATCGCAATTTTACTTGGTTTTTCTTCATTTTTTTGAGTAATTGTAACAGTATCGCCTTGAATTTCAAACAACGAAATATTTCCAGCGTTGGCGTCTTTTATTGCTTCAGAGATAGATATTTCGGCGAGATTATTTCTTGGAAAAAATAAAGCCACACTACCTAAAATAATAAGTCCTACTATCGCCCAAAAAATACCTAAGCGTATTAAATTGCTCGGTTTTTTGTTATTTGGAACTGGAATCTTGATTGCCATAAAAAATTATTTTCCTTTCAGTCGGACACGCCGTATTCAATATTTCTAACTAAACTATTCTATCAGTTCGACAGTAAAATTACGAGATGCGAAGTGAACTTTTATACCAGAACCAGCCAAAAAATCTTTATGTGGTTTTGCAGTTTTAATTTGATGTAATAATTTTCGAAGCTGTGGACGAGTTAGTCTGCTCCAAGTTATTTGCCTTAGACACTCTATTGCTGAAGCTTCATCAATATTGATATAAAAATAACGCCGATAAGCATTTTTGCTAGCGACAATTTTTTCAACCTCTTGATCAATCTGCTTTTTAATAAACTTTTGTTCCGCCCACAATCCTAATAATTGCAATTTTATGTCTTCGTCGAGATTAGATAATTTACGACGCAACCTGTTTCGTAAATAGTTGTCACTTTTATTGGTCGAATCTTCTCGCCACGATAAATTATATTTTTGAGCATAATTTAATATTTCTTGCTTGGTCATATGAATTAATGGCCTTAGAACGTCCGAATCCATTGCTGACAAGCCACGCCAACCAGTGCCTCTATATAAATTAATTGCAATCGTCTCAATTGCATCGTCGGCATGTTGGGCTGTTACTAATTTTGCATCATATCTTTTGGCAATATCATTTAAAAAAGCGTATCGCCTATCTCTAGCCATCTCTTCACTAGCATTCACGCCCAATTCTTCACGCTTGGTCTCAAACGGTAAATTATATTTTTGAGCTAGTTTTTCAACAAAAACGGCATCATTTTTTGAATCATCACGAATGCCATGGTCAAAATGAGCAA
>CAZTKH010000090.1:0-1768 GCA_964613925.1 uncultured Saccharimonas sp. (SeqCode) | reverse complement strand
TATCTTTACAATGGCAAGGAGTTACAGAACCAGACCCTCTCCTCACAGTTCTTTGGAATGTATGATTATGGAGCAAGAATGTATGATCCGCAAATTGGACGATTTAATTCTGTTGATCAAATGGTACGCCTTAGAGAATGGATTTCACCATACAATTTTGTGCAGAATAATCCAATAAACAGGGTTGACCCAACAGGAGCTTTAGACAATCCTATCTATGATACTGAAGGTAATTTCTTAGGTACGGACGACAAGGGTTTACAAGGAGACGCTATTGTGATGAATAAATCTGATTTTAAGCAAGGGATGTCTCACGAAAATGCATTGAAAAAAGGAACTACTTTAAACAACGCTAGTGCATCTAATTGCATTTCGAATGATACATTCAACAAAATCAATGAACATCACTCAAATTTACCTTCAAGACCGGATTGGGATGGTCATATGACCTTAGCCGAGGCTAATGAATGGTATAGAACAGGTAATGGTCAACCATTATTTACTGATTTATCAAAAATAGATTTGTCAGGCATTTATTCTTTAGGTGAAAGTTATATTGGTCAAATTAAGACTATCAATTTACTCTTAAATAGTGGTTCTCTTAATGATGGATTAGTTTATGGTAATATTACATTAAAGCGCTATCCTAACCACCAAGTAAGAGCATTTGTAGATAAATATGATTTTGAAATGCATAACCCTTGGAATCCTTTAAATTGGGGTAGAAATGCAGAAACTGTAATTGGTAGGAAAGTTGCCGGAGAAGGGGCACCTTTTGAGATTAATATTCACGGTAGCGCAACATTAAAACCTTTGTTTCCTTGGATAAAATAGAAATATTATGATAGGAAGAATTTATTTTCTCTTGCTTGTATGTATTGCTTTCTTAATTCAAGGATGTAATTTCAGTACAGATTGTATAAAAAAATTAAGTGGTGACTATTATTTTAGGAATGATGGTGGAGATATAAAGGATATACTTTGTGAGAAACCAAATGGAGGAGAAATACCTTCAACGATTATAGATTTTGATTATGATAAGAGGTTTATTATAGCTAAACAGAAACCAAAAATTCCTCAAGACCCGCTGTATAATAAGGATTATCAGTATAAAGATGGATTTAATAAAATTTACTTTTGGTTAATTGTCCACGAAAAGAATCTTGTTTTAGGGCCATTTAGCGAAGAAGAATTTGCGATAATCCGAAAAGAATATAATGTCCCGGATAACTTAATTCTGAAATAAAGAGTTAGCCCAGTCATTCCGTGTATGGCCAAAAAAACTTTGTACAAGAATCACTAAACAATTAAATTTCTGTAATTATGAATATTTCATGTAGTAAACTCAAAGCTAGGGTGATTGGGAGGTTATTATTGCTTTTTATTGAGTAGTTATATTTTCTGAAAGTAATAAATATGCTCCTTTATAATGAATATTGCGTCAAATCTTCTCAATCAGAGAAAGTACGACCCTCAGGGCAGACTCTCAAAGGTGTGGAACACACTTAACGGCACAACAACAGTGACAGAAATCGCACAAACATATGATGAGTTAGAGAGGTTAACCTCCACCGCTATGGGTAACAACATCGTTAGCACAGCATTTACATATGACATTCAGAACCGTCTTCGGATGATCAACAACCCATCCTCGCTGGGTACAAAGCCTTTCGCTATGGAGCTACAGTACAATGCTCCAAATGTGAGCGGAGCGACAGCCCAGTACTCCGGCAATATCAGTGCCGTAAAATGGAGACACAACGGAGGC
>CAZTKH010000089.1:0-1771 GCA_964613925.1 uncultured Saccharimonas sp. (SeqCode) | reverse complement strand
TTCGTTGAGCGCCGGCGACGCGGCTTTGTCTTGTTCTATGAACGAGAGGTTGGCTTTGTCGCGGTTTTCAACTCCCAACTCCACAAACTGCACAAGGCAAAATTTTGTTTCATTGTTAAAATAGATTATATCAAGAGACGAGATGATTTTCTAGCCCATTTAGTTGTATAATGAATTTACCACGCGATACACACTGTCATACTTCGCCAAGGCTTCGTAGGACAAGCGTCCCTCGCGAAAGGTTTTGATTCCAAATTGTCTTCGGATATTTTTGCAAATGAAACGGGCAAAAATAGACGGGCAATACAATTAAGCGTTTCAACTTTATAAATCTAATTTTAGAGTTGATTAATTCTACTTCGCCAAGGTTATAACCGTGAGTTTACCAAATGGCTTCGTAGAATCATTCAACGGAGTTGAACTAATGGATGATGAACTTTTTCTTAATGAACGAATAAAAGTAGTAGCGGTTTTTGGTGAGGGTTTAAATCCTTGCCAACCGATTAAATTTAGGCGAGCTAATTGTAGAGAGGTGGTAATTACTGAAATTGGCTTGCGGCATCCTTGTTTAAAAGGCAAGCGAATGGTGCATGTTTTTGATGTGACTGATGGCCAGGCTGATTATCGGCTGGAGTTTGATGCTGAGCGCTTAACTTGGGCGTTAACCAGAGAAGCGGATCATCAAGATGCATGATCTTTATAATTTTGAAAAACCGTTAATTATGCACATTGATTTAAATTCTGCTTTTGCAACAATTGAACAGCAGTCAAGGCCGCTTCTGCGCGGTAAACCAGTTGCAATCTTAAATCGGCGTTGTGAAAATACCAGTATCGTAGCGGCTAGCTATGAAGCTAAGGCTTGTGGTATTAAAGTTGGAACAAAGTTAAGAGATGCAAGGTTGTTATGTCCTGGATTAGTGCCGCTCGAGAGCGATCCGGCAAAATACCGCTTTGTTTATCAAAAATTGATGGCGATATTAAATGACTATTCACCAAAAGTTGTTATGAAAAGTATTGATGAAGGACTTATTGATTTTCATGGTGTGGTTAATTGCCGACCATTGCAAGAAATTGGTTTAGAAATCAAACAACGTCTTAAGGATGAAATTGGCATAGCGATGCGCTGCAATGTTGGAATTGGGCCTAATAGATTTTTAGCTAAAGTGGCCGCTGATATTAATAAACCTGACGGCATGTATTATGTTGACGCTAATAATTTGCGTGAAACTTATCAGAAATTAAAGCTAACGGATTTAACAGGTATTGCCAATCAGTTTGAAAAACGCCTTAATGCAGTAGGCATCTTTACGCCATTAGAATTTTTGGATGCTAGTAAAATAACACTTCAAAAAATGGTTTTTAAAAGTATTGTTGGCGCTCAGTGGTATGGAAGATTGCGTGGTTATGAGGTTGATGATATTGCTTCAAAAACCAAAACGGTTGGACGTCAATATGTCTTGGAAGATCGTAATTTAAGTAATCAACAGATCATTAGCCGGCTGCATAGTTTATGTGAGTCGGTTGGTTCAAGATTAAGATTGCAAAAATTATCAGCTTTCGGGATTTATGTTTATGCCAGAACGCTCGAAAGGCAATATTGGCATGCTTGTAGGGTTAGTCAAGCACCTTTTTATAGCGATGCTACGATAAATTTTTTGGCACAAGAGTTGTTCAAAAAGGCGCCAGATGGCATTATCGAAATTGGTGTTCATTGTTATAATTTATGTGATTTTGAAAATAATCAATACAGTTTGTTTTGTGATGAGTTGGC
>CAZTKH010000088.1:0-1839 GCA_964613925.1 uncultured Saccharimonas sp. (SeqCode) | reverse complement strand
CCTTTGAGTTAGAACTCATGGAAACGATGCATCAAAAAGTCACCCACCCGCTCTTTAAAGTTAATTTGCGAATCTTGATAGCCAGTACTGACGCAAGCGGACATGCGGTCACCTTAAAGTCGGTACTTGATGGCTATAGTGTTCCGCCGTATCAATCCCTAAAAGCAAAATTTGACATACCCTTTACCACTAAGCTCCGCAGGCTGAATGCAGAAGGCAGGTTCCCTTCAATTCTACGCCGTACGGCACTCGTGCTTGCATCGACTGAGCTTGCAAATTTATACCACTTTCCGGCAAACAGGATAAGCAAGACTGACAACTTAATCTCGTCGCTAAGTCGAACCCTACCGGCACCTATCTCACTAAAATCAGGGCGAATGCTAGATGTCATTATCGGCGAGAACATTCACAGAAGCACGGCTACGACCATCGGGCTAGAAGCGGCCGAGCGAGAACGGCACATGTATATAATCGGCGGAACCGGTAACGGTAAGACGACGATGCTACAGTACCAAATAGTTCAAGATATCAAAGCCGGGAAAGGTGTCGCCATCATAGATCCGCATGGTGACATGGCGGAAACGATCTTGAAACATATTCCTGAAGAGCGTGCCAAAGATGTCATATATTTTAACCCTGACGATTTAGAGTATCCGATTGGACTCAACATGCTTGAAATTGCTCCAGGGCTCAAAGATAATGAGCTACTCCGAGAAAAGGACATCATCACCGAGTCAGTGGTATCTATTTTCAGAAAAATATTCTCGGATGAAGACTCTGGCGGTCACCGCATTGAATATGTGCTACGCAATACCATTCAGACCGCTCTTACGACGGAAAGCCCTACGTTATTCACCGTATTTGATTTATTGAACGATTCAAAGTATCGCAAGAGTATCACAAAAAACTTACAAGACAAAAATCTCGTAAACTTCTGGAAAAACGAAATTGGAAAAGCTGGTGAAATGCAGAAAGTAAAAATGGCCGCAGGCATTACTGCTAAAATCGGCCGGTTCCTATTCTCCGCATCGGCCAGACAGATTCTCGAACAACCTAGATCTACAATCGATTTTGATGACATCATCAATAGCGGCAAAATATTGGTATGCAATCTTTCGAAAGGACTGCTCGGAGAAGATACTTCCGAGCTGTTCGGAATAACCATCCTTGCAAAATTACAGCTCGCAACTTTACGTCGCGCACGTATAGAGCAAACTGAACGTCGACCATTTTATCTATACGTCGACGAATTCCAGAACTTCGCCACTACATCGTTCGTGCAGCTATTAAGCGAAGCGCGCAAATACAAGATGTATCTTACGATGGCCGAACAGTCCACATCCCAACAGGACGATCAACAGATGGTAAGTATTATATTAGCTAACGTCGGAACGGTCATATGTTTTAGGACTGGCAATCCTCAAGATGAACGACTTCTACTGCCTCTATTTTCACCATTTATTGAACAAGGTGAAATCAATAATCTCCCAGCATACAACTTCTACGCAAAACTATCTGCTTTGCAACCTCAAGAACCTATGTCCGGTCAAACCCTACTCTTAGAAGATCAAGGCAGTAGTAAGATTGCTAATATGGTTAAAGAGTACTCGAAGAAGAATTATGCCAGAAAACAGCAACAGAGTAGCAACGGGAATTCATCGAAAGCTGCACCTACCGTTATCGATAAAAATCTAGACAAAATAGTTAAACCAAGCACCCCGTCTTCGGGTATTCTCGAAATCGAGATGGGTGAAGGCTAGATTAACTGCGCTTTGCAGAAAACTCTTCGTAAAGCTGTTGTAGCTCATCGTCGGAAAGTTGATGCCCAAGTTCATGAAT
>CAZTKH010000087.1:0-1893 GCA_964613925.1 uncultured Saccharimonas sp. (SeqCode) | reverse complement strand
AAGCCAAAGTTATGAGCGATCAAGAAAAAGAAATGACCGCATATCATGAGGCTGGCCACGCCTTAGTTGGCCATGTTCTTCCAGATAGTGATCAAGTTCACAAGGTTACAATTATCCCACGAGGTGGCACTGGCGGTGTAACTTGGTTTTTGCCCCCAGAAGATAAGAGTTATACGAGCATTATCGAATTTAAAGATATTCTTGCAAGAGCATTAGGTGGCAGAATGGCTGAACAGGCTATTTATGGCCCCGATCGAGTTACGACAGGCGCAGGATCTGACTTGCAGCATGTTAGTAGTATTGCTCGAGATATGATTATGGAGCAAGGAATGGGCACTAAACTACGCAACCAAGTTTTCCATGAAGATGAAGGCAGCATGATGTTTGAAAAAATTACCCATGAACGACATTATAGTGACGAAACCGCTAAGGAAATTGACAGGGAAGTTACAGATTTGATTCAAGAGGCGACCAAACGTGCTGAGGTGGTTATTCAAAAAAATCGACCAGCTTTGGATAAATTAATGAAGGCTTTGCTTGAAGAGGAAACTCTTGAGGAAGAGCGCGTGGCTGAATTATTAAAAGATGCTGTTTTACCAAAGGAGGCTAAGCTTTACTAAAATAAAGCGTGGCATTTTGGCATGGGAAAAATCAGAAACACTATAGCCAAATTTAACATTAAATTGCCAATTTCTTTGGCGGCAACGATGTTGGCGGGATCAACATTGGTTTCGAGTGTTTTGGGATTACTGCGTGATCGTCAACTTAATAGCCTCTATTATGTTACATATCCACAAGGAATTGATGCTTACACTGTAGCTTTTACGATTCCTGATTTCATGTTTTTCATTCTGGTGTCTGGTGCGTTGAGTGTTACATTTATACCAATTTTCAACCAACGACTAGCTGAAAATAATAAAAAATCTGCTTGGGAATTATCAACCAGCGTAATAAATGTGATGGCGATTATTACTTTGATTGCCAGTATTCTAATCATTATTTTTGCTGAACCGTTGGTAAAATATATTGTTGGTCCGGGACTTAGTGAGTCAAGCCGAGCTTTGGCTGTTAGTATGATGCGTGTTATTGCCGTCAATCCGTTTTTGTTTGCCATTGCGTCTGTTATAGCCAGTATGCAACAGGCAGTAGGCCGATTTACTTTTTACGCAGTTGCTCCGGCCATCTATAACATCGGTATAATTATTGGTGCAGTTTTCTTTACCAATGGCATTAACCTTTTTGGTGTGCAGATTTTTGAAGGTGGAATTATGGGTGTTGCCCTTGGTGTTGTACTCGGATCGATTATGCAATTATTGGTTAGTTGTATTGGTTTGTTTGGTATGGGGTTTGACTATAGATTTAAGATTTATTGGCGAAATAAAGGTTTTCGAAAATTTTTGTCTATATTGCCGGCTAGGTCGCTCGATCAGGGAATTGATTATATAAATGGCATTGTTGAAACTAATCTTTCATCGCGTATGGCAGTGGGTACAATTAGGGCATATCAACAAGCCTCGTCGTTATCATATGTCCCAGTCAGTCTAATCGGTGTAGCAATTAGCACGGCGGCTTTTCCAAAGATGGCCGAGAGGTTGGGCCAGGGGCGACCGGATTTATTTAAAAAAGAACTTCAAGCAGTGCTTAGGGTTATTATATGGCTTGCCTTGCCAGTGTCAGCGATAGCTTTTTTCTGTCGAGGGTATCTAATTAGCTTTATAAATAACGGCGGTGATGTTTTGATGTCGAGTATTTTAGGAATTTTAGCTTTGGCAATTCTATTTAGGTCGGTTTACCATATTGCTGCCCGAAGTTTTTATGCTCAGCAAGATACAAAAACACCACTATATATTTCGTTTTTTGCAATCGGCTTAAACATAGTTTTGGCAATGATTT
>CAZTKH010000086.1:0-1893 GCA_964613925.1 uncultured Saccharimonas sp. (SeqCode) | reverse complement strand
AAATCATTGCCAAAACTATGTTTAAGCCGATTGCAAAAAACGAAATATATAGTGGCGTTTTTGTATCTTGTTGAGCATAAAAACTTCGGGCTGCAATATGGTAAACTGACCTAAATAGAATTGCCAAAGCTAAAATTCCTAAAATACTCGACATTAAAACATCACCACCGTTATTTATAAAGCTAATTAGATATCCTCGACAAAAAAAAGCTATCGCCGATACTGGCAAGGCAAGCCATATAATAACCCTAAGCACTGCTTGAAGCTCTTTTTTAAATAAATCTGGTCGCCCCTGCCCCAACCTCTCGGCCATCTTTGGAAAAGCCGCCGTGCTAATTGCTACGCCAATTAAGCTGACCGGCACATAAGATAACGACGAAGCTTGTTGATAAGCTCTGATCGTACCAGCCGCCATACGCGATGAAAGATTAGTTTCAACAATGCCATTTATATAATCAATTCCCTGATCGAGCGACCTAGCCGGCAATATAGACAAAAATTTTCGAAAACCTTTATTTCGCCAATAAATCTTAAATCTATAGTCAAACCCCATACCAAACAAACCAATACAACTAACCAATAATTGCATAATCGATCCGAGTACAACACCAAGGGCAACACCCATAATTCCACCTTCAAAAATCTGCACACCAAAAAGGTTAATGCCATTGGTAAAGAAAACTGCACCAATAATTATACCGATGTTATAGATGGCCGGAGCAACTGCGTAAAAAGTAAATCGGCCTACTGCCTGTTGCATACTGGCTATAACAGACGCAATGGCAAACAAAAACGGATTGACGGCAATAACACGCATCATACTAACAGCCAAAGCTCGGCTTGACTCACTAAGCCCCGGACCAACAATATATTTTACCAACGGTTCAGCAAATATAATAATCAAAACGCTAGCAACTAAAGTAACAAGTGCCATCATATTTATTACACTGGTTGATAATTCCCAAGCTGATTTTTTGTTATTTTCAGCTAGGCGTTGATTAAAAATTGGTATAAATGTGACACTCAAAGCACCAGAAACTAAAATAAAAAACATAAAATCAGGAATCGTAAAAGCTACAGTATATGCATCAATTCCTTGCGGATATGTCACATAATAAAGACTATTAAGCTGACGATCACGCAGTAAACCCAACACACTCGAAACTAATGTTGACCCAGCCAACATCGTTGCCGCCAAAGAAATTGGCAATTTAATATTAAATTTGGCTATAGTGTTTCTGATTTTTCCCATGCCAAAATGCCACGCTTTATTTTAGTAAAGCTTAGCCTCCTTTGGTAAAACAGCATCTTTTAATAATTCAGCCACGCGCTCTTCCTCAAGGGTTTCCTCTTCGAGCAATGCTTTCATTAATTTATCCAAAGCTGGTCGATTTTTTTGAATCACAACCTCAGCACGTTTAGTCGCCTCTTGAATCAAGTCTGTAACTTCTTTATCGATCTCCTTGGCGGTTTCGTCACTATAATGTCGTTCATGGGTAATTTTTTCAAACATCATGCCGCCTTCATCTTCATGGAAAACTTGGTTGCGTAGTTTAGTACCCATACCTTGCTCCATAATCATATCCCGGGCAATACTACTAACATGCTGTAAGTCAGATCCTGCGCCGGTAGTAACTCGATCTGGGCCATAGATAGCCTGTTCAGCCATTCTGCCACCTAGAGCTCTGGCAAGTATATCTTTAAACTCAATAATACTCGTATAACTCTTGTCTTCTGGAGGCAAGAACCAAGTTACACCACCAGTGCCACCACGTGGGATAATCGTAACCTTGTGTACTTGATCGCTGTCTGGAAGGACGTGTCCAACTAAAGCGTGACCAGCCTCATGATATGCGGTCATTTCTTTTTCTTGATCGCTCATAACTTTGGCTT
>CAZTKH010000085.1:0-1911 GCA_964613925.1 uncultured Saccharimonas sp. (SeqCode) | reverse complement strand
GCTTAAATGATTGTTCTGGGTTTTCAAGATCGCCCAAACGCTTATGCCAATCTATATTTTGTGCTTTATTAAGATTTCTATTGCCAGTAATCATATGTACCGCAATGCCAACCGCCTTTACTAACATCGATGTAATTATAATCAATAAATATATCGATGCTAGAATAGGACTAAATAGCGATAAGACAATCAATAAAATCAAAGCACCGTAACTACAAAGTGCTGGAAGCATTTCAAATAAGCGATATTTTATCGTTCGCTTACCTAAGGGTATATCAATATCAACCATAGTCTTACAACAAAGCCTGCAACTCTAAAATTCGCGATACCATAATCCAGCTAAAAAAAGTAATTCCAATACTAAAACACGTGTAAGCTACGGCAAGAGAGTGTCCTTTAATAAACAACATTTTTTGAATAATCAAAGTGTTAATTACCATGATAATAAAGGCAAAAATAACAAAAACAAATAGATAAAACCATTGACCTAAATAAAATTGCGTACCGCCAAAAGCTGAATAATGCGAAATTAGCTGTCGTCCATTATATTTTACAGATAATCCAATCACCACGGCAAAAATTATCGCCTGTAAAATCATAATAACAACCAAAACAAACAATACTCTATCAGCAAGCAGTTGTTTTAATGATGTAATAATTTTATTTTTCATATTTTATAATTACTAAAAATGGAGCCACTGTCCGGGCTTGAACCGGAGACCTACGCTTTACGAAAGCGCCGCTCTACCAACTGAGCTACAGCGGCACTTGGAGAACAATTACATTATAGCATTTAAGGCTATCAAAATAAACGCTTGTACTAGTTGCGTTAGTAAATAAAAACTGATATCATATCTGAAGTAAAATATTGCGCATGGGCTCGTAGTGTAGTGGTTATCACGCCTCCCTGTCACGGAGGAGATCACCGGTTCAAATCCGGCCGAGCCCGCCAAAATTAAAAAATCACCCTAGCGGTGGTTTTTTAATTTTGACGCGCTTTGGCGGATTCGACCCAGCGAGGATTTGCAAAGCAAATCAATCACCGGGTCGCAAAGTGAGCTAAACGAAAAAGTGTTCGCCGTACGGCGAAACATTTTTTCGTGTGCAAACGAAGGAGCCAGTTTGCTGGTGATAATCCAGCCATAAATATATTAACTTAAATTATTTCAAAAAATCTTTTGCACTATCAACACCATAATATCGCGTTAAGAAGTTTTTCTTATACTCAAAAAAACTTCCGTCTTTAATACTTTTGCGAATATCATCAACGGTTCTAACAACAAAACGTTCGTTGTGAATCGTAGCCAACGACAATCCTAATATTTCGTCAGCCATAAATAAATGTCTGATGTATGCCCGCGTAAAATTTTGGCAGGTGTAGCAGTCGCACTCTTTATCAATTGGTTCAAAATCTTTTTCAAAACAACTATTTTTTATATTTATTCGTCCATCAAGAGTAAATAATGCAGCATTTCGGGCCTGCCTTGTTGGCGCTACACAATCAAAAGTATCAATACCATACTCGGCGCCCATAAATAAATCCGCTGGTTGAGCCCCCATACCAAGAAGATGTCGAGGTTTATTTTCTGGTAAAATTTCAGTCGCCCACCTGACGGTATTTGGTATTTCTTCCGGTTCAAAAACGCCACCAATTCCATAACCATCAAAATCACGCTCACCTAAATATTTTGCACTCTGCTGTCTATACTCCTGATCACGCCCACCTTGAACAACTCCATATAAAGCTTGAAATTTTTCGCCCTGTAAGCCATGGGCATTGTTTAGCTCTTTATGCCTTATCAAGCAACGATCAGCCCAAGCATGAGTCCTATCCATTGCCAATTTAACATAAGATCGTTCAGCAAGCGGTGAAGTTAGTTCATCAAAGCACATATGAATATCGGCGCCAAT
>CAZTKH010000084.1:0-1934 GCA_964613925.1 uncultured Saccharimonas sp. (SeqCode) | reverse complement strand
CTTGCTGTCGGCGTTTTGGATGTTGCTACGATGCGCAATAATTATACTATTCCTTTAATTTCTGGAAACGGCACTCAGCCTTGGCGATTCGGTATTACAACGCAAACCCCGCAATCGTACATTGGAGAACTAACGAAACAATACAATGATGCCGGACATAATATAAATTTTTTCTTGATTAGCCTTAGTAGTTTTGAAAAGTTTATTAATCGTTTTGATCCAGTTATAAAAGTTATTCATGATGACATTTTAATTGCAAGCGATGGTGATAGTGCGACAATTCAAAAGGTTAGTGAGACTTTGAATTCGGTTGGCAGTGATGAGATTTTTGATTATTTGATCGATCAGGCTTTTAGGCTAGGGGCAAGTGATATCCATATCGAAAACGGCCGTAATGGTATGAGAATTCGAATGCGAATCGACGGTGTTTTACATCCAGTGGCTGATTTAAAAAGTGATAGATATCGTATAATTCTTGCGGCATTAGCAACTCGTGCCAATATATCAACGGCGGCCAATGAACCACAATCTGGCCATATTCAAAAAGAAATTATCCTTGATCAAGTAAATCACTTATTGAATCTTCGCGTTGAAACTATTCCAACAATGTATGGTCAGGATGCGGTTTTGCGGTTATTTAATTACGACGAGGCTTCGCTTAGTCTAGACAGATTGGGCATTGGCACTCGAGAAAGATCTCAGCTCGATGAGATCATTAGCCATCCAAGAGGCATGGTGTTGATGGTCGGCCCAACTGGGAGTGGTAAAACAACAACGCTTTACAGTATTATAAATGCTTTAAATACGACTGCTCGAAAAATTATTACGCTTGAAGACCCAGTTGAGTATAGTGTATCTGGAATTTCTCAAATACCAGTTAATACAACTGGTGAGCAAAGTTTTGGCGACAACTTACGATCTGTTCTTCGTTTAGATCCAGATGTGTTGATGATTGGTGAAATTCGCGACGCAGACACGGCAAAAACTGCTATTCAGGCGTCAATTACGGGACATTTAGTTTTATCAAGCTTTCATGCGACAAGTTCAGCGGCGGCTTTTAGTCGTATGATTGATATGATCGGAGCTAATCCAATTTTTAGTTCGGCAATCCGTTTAGTAATTGCCCAGCGCTTAGTAAGAAGACTTGACGATAATTCCAAAGAAGAATATGAACCAGATGAGGCGACAAAAAGATGGGTAAGGGAAGTTTTAAGTGATCTACCTAGTGATTACGAAAAACCCGATTTAGATAATTTTAAGTTGTGGAAGCCTGTAATAAGCGAAAAGTCACCATTTGGTTATGTTGGTAGGATTGTATTGATGGAACAAATGATTGTAACTGAAAAAATTCAAAAATTTTTAAGTGGTGAAGAGCTTGAAATGAATCCTGATATAATTGAAAAAACCGCAAAACAAGAAGGTATGGTAACTCTTTTGCAAAAAGGTGTTCTGGCGGCATTGCGCGGCGAAACGACTTTGGAAGAAGTTGGTCGCGTTATATAAAAATAATTTAAATTACCTCTTTTAAAGATTACTGTAATGTGTTATAGTCAATTATTGACTAACAATATTAATTGTAAAAGTGAGTAAAAAATGAGTTTTGAACTAATCAAAAAAGTTAATGAAGCCCAAAAAAAAGCGAATATAGTTGATGTCCGAAGTGGCGATACTGTTCGCGTTCATCAAAAAATTAAAGAAGGTAGCAAAGAACGCATTCAGATTTTTGAAGGTGTTGTTATTAGAACCGACCGAAAAGAATCACATACAGCCAGAATTACTGTCCGCAAGATAGCAAGCGGTGTTGGTGTTGAAAAAAGCTTTTTAATGCACAGCCCATTAGTTGAAAAAATAGAAGTAGTTCGACGTTCTAAGGTTCGCCGAAACTTCCTTGGTTTCTTGCGAGACCGAAGCGGTAAAAGTGCTCGTCTAAAGAG
>CAZTKH010000083.1:0-2006 GCA_964613925.1 uncultured Saccharimonas sp. (SeqCode) | reverse complement strand
GGGGTTAGGGGAGAGGGAAAGGAACCCTCTCTGTCTCGATGATTACATCTCAACATCTCCCCCAGAGGGGGAGACAGAATACAAATAAAAATGAGTAAATTAAAATTTATTATGTGGATAGCTTAGTAAATAAATTTTCTAATGTATGAATAAGTTTAGATTTATAAAACTTAATTTATTTTTTTTGGCAATATTTTTTTTGTTATTTTTTGGGGTGATTGAAATATCATTAGCAGAATCTGAACCCCCGTTTATAGATGATGATTTTGTGCTTTTTTGGGAAAATCCCACCAGAGCTTATCCGGGAATACCTTTGGATTTTAGATTTATCGCTTATGAAAAGGATAATCAAATTTTAACTTGGCAATTATTCGGTGCTCCCTCCGGAATGACAATCGATAATGAAGGAAAGGTTTTATGGACGCCGACCGTTATGCAACAGGGTGAGCACACAATTACAGTGAGGGTATCAAGAAGTGTGAATGATTATATTGAAAGGGATTTTATTTTGACAGTCGACACGGAGGATTTTATTTTTGTTTCACCTTTCGGAAGTGATACTTTTGACGGGTCATTGAGTGCACCTTTTGCCACCATTGAACATGCGATGCGTTCTATTCAGAATGGTGACGGAAAAACAATTTATTTAAGAGGCGGAACTTACTTTGAGCATTACAGCTGGGAAACAGGGGGAATTATCAGCCCTTGGCGAGAAAGGCATTTTTCAGCCCAAGATCCGGTAGAAATCAGAAGCTATCCCGGAGAATGGGCTATTTTGGATTGTGAACTTCAGGGTCATGGCTTTTGGGCTTTTCAGACAAGTTACATTGTTTTTGATAATCTTGAAGTTAAAAATGCCAGTTCCGGTGAGAGAGGCGGTATTATGATAAGCGATTCCGAGTATGTCGTAGTCAGAGATACTGTTGTTCATGATTCTCACTGGTCGCATACCACCAATTGTACAGGTTATCTGCTTCAAGGTTCAAACGATGTGGTTTTTGATGGCACGGTCGGTTATGATAATTATGACCCAAACAGCACACATCACAATTCCTCCAATTATCTGGTTTACACGGAAGCGCCCGCTAGCGGAAGTTTATATATTTTAAACAGTGAATCTTACGGTTCAATCGTGGGCTTTAAAACAAAACACGCCGGACCGGCTAAGTTGATTTTACACAACAATATCTCACATAATGAATCATCCGGTTTTAATGTGGGAAGCGATTATTCTTCGGTGAGATATTCGATTGTTTATAACGTACAAGTTGGCGTCAATGCCGGAATCACCGATCCCAACTCATATACTCAGCACAGAGTTTTGATTGATCATAACACAATTGTAAACGCTCAATCTTCCGGGATATATTTTGAACAAGGTTTTTTTACTCTGGCCCCCTCAATTATTCGCAATAATATTATCTATAATAATTTATCCCCAGCCGGAACAGGGGAAAGTGATGATCGCTTGATGGGTTTTTGGTATTATGATGACAATGCCGAGGCTTATTCACTGATAAGCGATCAAAATTTATTTTATAGTTTGAGCGAAAATAATATTGTCCGATACGGACACAGTGATTATAATTATAGTTTTTCTTCTTGGAAGACAAAAGGCTATGATATAAATTCAATCTTTGCAGATCCGGTATTTAGCGATTTTGCCGATAATAATTTCCAGCCAAATCAAATATCTCTTGCTTGTGATGCCGCTTCGGACGGAGGGGATATAGGCGCTTTGACTTGCAATGATGATTTATCGGATTTGGTTTCACCCACCGCCCCAATCGGACTTAATGTTATATAAGATGAATTATGGAAGTGATGCGGTAAAAATATTCTAAATTTATTATTAACGAGTTAACGGATTAACAAGTTTGTTTTTTTTCAGGGTCTCCCTTTTCTAAAGGGAGATGTCTAGCGAGACAGAGGGATTTTATTTCTCCCTCAGAAAATCCCCCTTTAACAAAGGGGGAGATTAGCGGTCCGACACCCTATAGGGTGTC
>CAZTKH010000082.1:0-2146 GCA_964613925.1 uncultured Saccharimonas sp. (SeqCode) | reverse complement strand
TCAACAAAAACAGCCATCACATCTGGAGTAAATACATATAAAGCATCACGTTCATAGCCATTAGGTACATATAAATCAAAGTAATTATTAAAATCACCCTCAAGCTCAAGCCTTTGGTTTTGATTTACAAATAATAAACTATTTCCAATAGACCCAATACCATTTTTTTTCGAATCAAGGATAATATGAGGTAATTTTCGATAAAGATTAATCAAAATGTAGCCTTGTCGATATGTTCTCGTTGATGAAGTTCGATGTCCTTCTGAATCAGTTGAGCTCGATCTAATGTCATAACGATAATTCGCAATTTCAACTGGATGATTTTCGGAATATTGATAATTCAAAATATCATATGAATAGCGATTCTCACCTCTTAAAAACAACTTTCCTTCATAGGAAATATTATGGTTTTCGGCTTGATAATTTATATTATTTTTAACCGCAAATTTCCATAGTTTAAGCCGATATTGTCTTAACTTATTTATGTTTATAATATTTCTCGAGACAAAATAAGACATACAAATTGCCATAAATAACAGAACAACCATTACTTCTATGGACCATTTGTAGAAAAAAGTAATAATTAATACCATAATAGCCAAAAACACTATTGGCGTAATCGTTGCAGCAAGATTTTTTGGAAATTTATATAAAGCTTTATATCCATCAACATCTTGTTTCGTAATTAAATCAGTTAGCGGCGAATAATCACATTTCATAATCATTATTGTACAACATCCTCTCCAAAATGTTTTTGTAGCCTCATCGTAATTGAGCCCTCGTGGCGGCCCAATAACGCACTCAACTCCTTGATTGACGCTCCATTTAGAAATCTCTCTTTTAATAAATCGTCTTGTTTTGGATCCCATGGCATATAAGCATTCGGATAAGTTTCTCGCATTTTAGCAATCTTATCGGCCCAACCACTACTCTTTTGTTTTGTAGTTTCTTTTGGTAGTTCTTCACGACGTTTTTTGGCTTGCGCCTCTAGGTATGCAAATCGTTTTTTATCAGAATTACCTTTATCGCGCAATAAAACATCAATATTTTGGGCATCTTCACTCACCCTCAATGCCATTTGATTAATGCCAGCCAAATATAAACTGTTCAAATTTTTTACTCGGCTTAAGGCAACATATCCCATCCCTTCAACAAACGCTTTTCTAAGATCAACCTTAGCTTCATCCAATGTCATACCTTGCGATTTATGAACCGTAATCGCCCAAGCTAGACGAAGTGGTATTTGTGAAATGCTGGCTCGCTTTTTTTCACCGTCTCGCAACTCCCACGTGTCGGGAGCTACAGTTAACACCTTACCATTTCTAAATTCAACTACCGGATATTCGGTTACCGGTTCAAAATCAATAATTGTTCCAATACTACCGTTGACGTATTTTTTATCTAAACTATTTTTTACCGCCATAACCAAAGCGCCTTTTTTAAGCCGTAATACCTGTGGCGCTAAAACTGAACGTTGTAAATTTTCAACATAATTTTTACTACCTGTCGAAGTTTGTGTATAAAAAAGTTCGTCACCTTCCAGGCAATCAAGTTTCTGCTCATTTATTCTATCTACATCAATATTTACTGTATGAAGCTCGGTAATTTCAGAGTCAAAATCCGGCTCGATATCAACTCTACTCAATAACTTTTCAGCATGGCCGCGTCGTAACTCACCAGCCCTCATAGCATTTAATATCTCAAGCAATTCTTCGTCATCTTGTCGATGTTGCTCTTCCAAATAACAAACTACCGGGTCTAATTCTTGCCAAACACGACTATTAACGACAAAGCCGCCAGCCCTGGAATCTCCCCTATTAATTGGCGGTAATTGAAAAAAATCACCACTCATAATTAGCTGTATGCCGCCAAATGGTTCGTCTTTTTTGCGAACTATTCGACAGACTTCATCAACCATGTCAAGACGGAAATCATGAAGCATACTTATCTCATCAATAATTAGTACGTCCGTTTTTTCAATAATTTCTCGTCGCCCTTTGGACAAATTATCAGCAAAGCCGTGCTGAATTTCGTCACTAATACCTATGCCGCTCCAAGAGTGAATTGTCGATCCACCAAGATGCGTCGCTGCCAAACCAGTCGTAGCCGTAACTGACACATATTTGCCCTCAGCTTTAGCCAATTT
>CAZTKH010000081.1:0-2167 GCA_964613925.1 uncultured Saccharimonas sp. (SeqCode) | reverse complement strand
ATAATCTGGTTCATTCCATTCAAAACATTATTCAGGGTAATACCATTTCGCACCCTTACCATAAAGACGAAAACGGAGCGTTGGAAAAGTTCGACTTTATTGTTTCCAATCCACCTTTTAAACTCGACTTTTCGGATTACCGAAATGATTTGGA
Source organism: uncultured Saccharimonas sp. (SeqCode) (assembly GCA_964613925.1). Taxonomy (GTDB): domain Bacteria; phylum Patescibacteriota; class Saccharimonadia; order Saccharimonadales; family Saccharimonadaceae; genus UBA1547. The sequence continues at coordinate 2,013 of CAZTKH010000081.1, read as the reverse complement.
TTGCAAAGAAAACAAAGACCGTTTTTTTGCAGGAATACCCAATATTCCTAAACAAGCCAAAGACAAAATGGCAATTTACTCGCTGTTTTTGCAGCACATAATTTTCTCGTTAAGCAAAAAAGGTAAAGCAGCCGTAGTTGTTCCCACAGGTTTTATAACCGCACAAAGCGGAATTGATAAAAAAATTCGTGAAAAATTGGTTGAAAGCAAAATGCTGGCTGGTGTGGTAAGTATGCCAAGTAATATTTTTGCCACCACTGGCACTAATGTTTCTATTGTGTTTATGGATAAAAACAACAAAGGCAATGTGGTGCTGATTGATGCTTCCAACTTAGGCGAAACCGTAAAAGACGGCAAAAACCAAAAAACGGTTTTAACAACAAAAGAAGAACAGCAAATTATAGACACTTTTAACCAAAAGAAAGCTCTTGAAGATTTTTCGGTGGTAGTAAGTTATGACGAGATAAAGCAGAAAAACTACTCACTGAGTGCAGGGCAATATTTTGAAGTGAAAATTGAATATGTGGATATTACAGCTGATGAGTTTACAGCAAAAATGAAGGGCTTTGAAGAAAACCTGAACAAGCTGTTTGCAGAAAGCAGAACATTGGAAACCGAAATTCAGAATAATCTTAAAGAGTTAAAATATGGGAACTAAAATTGTAGCTCTTTCTGAATTATGCAAAATTTCAGGTAGAATTGGTTGGAAAGGTTATACGGTTGACGATTTAAGGGAAGAAGGTCCTTTAGTAATTGGAGCAAATGATATTGATTCTAATCACCAATTAGATTTAAAAGAAGTCAAACATATTTCAAGAGAAAAATATGAGGAATCACCTGAAATTATGATTGACAAATACGATATTTTAATAGTAAAAGTTGGTAGTACAATTGGCAAAGTAGCTATAGTTGACCAAGATTTAGGTGAAGCTTGTATTAATCCAAATACAGTTCTCTTAAAAAATTGCAAGATTAATCCTTTTTATATTTACTATACCTTGATTTCATCCTATGGTCAAAGTTTTCTACTAAATAATTCTTCGGCAAGTGCTCAACCGGCACTGAATCAAACAACACTAAAAGAAATGCCAATTCATTTACCTGAAGATGAAAACTGGATAAACAACATTACTAAATCCCTTAATAGAATCAACTCCAAAATCAAACTCAACAACCGCATAAACAGTGAGTTGGAAGCCATGGCAAAAACGCTTTATGATTATTGGTTTGTGCAGTTCGATTTTCCCAATGAGCAAGGCAAACCCTACAAATCATCGGGCGGAAAAATGGTGTACAATGCCGAATTGAAAAGGGAAATTCCTGAGGGCTGGGAAGTGAAATTATTATGTTCTGAAATTGAAATTCAAAGAGGTATTTCTTATACAAGTAAGGAAATCAATGGCGAAGGCATTCCAATGATAAATCTAAACTCTTTTAATTTGGATGGTACATATAAACCTGATGGAGTTAAATCATACTCTGGTAAGTACTCTGAAAAGAATATTTTAAAATCTGGAGACCTTCTTATTGCTGCAACTGATGTAACAAGAAACGCTGATATTATTGGAAGGGCAATTTTAGTTCCTGATTATTACAGTGAAGATTTAGTTTTTTCAATGGATATTGCAAAAATTATATCCAGCAATATTCCATCGTCTTTTCTAATGATGCTTTTTAATTCAAGTCATTATCACAATTATATTAAATGGTATGCAACAGGCACATTGGTTTTACATCTAAATCTTGATGGTGTAAGTAGATATAAAACGGAAATCCCATCAAATAATATACTAAAAATGTTTGATAAGTTTTATCTTCCGATTGCCGATAGAATATACATGACCACCAAACAAAACCAACAACTTTCTGAACTCCGTGATTGGTTGTTGCCAATGTTAATGAATGGGCAGGTAACAGTAAAAGAATCGGAAGAAAGTTTGAGCATGGCAGCCGAACCAAGTGTTGAATATAAAAAAGGGTAAAAATATGTCAGAAGAATACAAAAATCAATTA
>CAZTKH010000080.1:0-2184 GCA_964613925.1 uncultured Saccharimonas sp. (SeqCode) | reverse complement strand
GCTAATTATAGCATAAGTTTTTTAGCCAATTTGCAAAATTTCGCCGCCAATGGCGCGACGGAAATATCCATCATGGCTAACATACAAAATTGCACCACTATATTTAGCTAGAGCAACCTCTAACTCTTCAATACTCGGCAAATCCAAGTGATTGGTTGGCTCGTCAAGAATTAATAGTTGCGGATTATTTGCAAGCATCGTAATTAATTGAAACCTTGCTTTTTGACCACCAGAAAGTACTGAAATTGGTAATTTTCCATCACCATCAACAAATAAATAATCACTCAAAAGACTCCTGACTTTTGTTGTTGAGATTGGCAAATTACGATCCAAATACATTTTTTCGATTGCCGTCTCGAGAGTTAAATTAAAATAGTCCGATGAAATTTCTTGCTCGTAAACGCCAATTCTAATATGTACATCCAATGATATTTCGCCAGAATATCGAGTAATATCTTTTGCCGAATCTTTTAAAGATTTTGTTACTGATGTTTTGTCAGTCGCAAGTAGTGCCTTAATTAAAGTCGACTTACCGGCACCATTGCGGCCACGAAGCTCTAACGCTTCACCCTCACGTAAATCAATATTAATATCTGAAAATAGGGGACGGTCGTACCCAAGCGATAGATTTCGAGCAGAAATCAAAACATGCTTACTGCGCGATTCTTCATTTTTAATATTCATGCGAATATTTTTTGTTTTAAACTTTTCATATTGCGCAGCGACCTTATAATTCAAATTAGCGGCCGAATCTTTATCAATCCAAAAAGTTGGCTTTTCTTTGGCCTGAAGTTCGGCCAGTTCCTCACGTGAATTATTCTCTAAACGCTTAAACTTTTGAATCGTTCCCGGATTGCGAGCCTTTTCCTTAAGCCGTTGATAGTCCAAAACTTTTTGTTTAAGATTCACAATCCGTTTTTCAATCATCTCAAAATCATTCATCTGAGTACCAGTACTGACGGCATTTTGCTTCAAATAAGCGTCATAATTTCCCTTATAGCTAACACACTCGCCGTCTTTTAACTCAATAATTCGATCAACCTCATTTAACACATCACGGTCGTGAGTAATAACCAACATCGCCTCAGTGGCGCTTTTCATCCAATCCACATATTGGGCTTTTGCAATGTAGTCCATGTGATTTGTCGGCTCATCAACTAACGCCAAATCAGCATCACTATGCATAACTTTTACAACTTCAACTAAACGTTTTTCGCCGCCAGACAAAGAAGAAAAAGGACGATGCGCAATGCCAACCAACTGAAAATTCTCTAACTCTCGCTCGATTTTTTCCTCAACTTGATAAAACCCTTTATCATCAAATCGCATTAAAGCCTGAGTATATTCATCAATCAACTTCATATTATCGCCCATAATATCCGGATAGGTTTCAATAATATGACTGAGTTTGGCATACTCTGGCAAACCTTTTAGAACATATTGAAGTACTGTAGTGTCACCTAAATTATGGTGTTCCTGAGCAGTCGAGACGACAACCGTTCCGCGTTTGTAAATAACTTCACCCGTAAAATCGGTATCGGTTCCGGTCAATATACCAAACAAAGTCGATTTACCAACACCATTTCGGCCAACAACACCGACTTTTTCACCATCATCAACACTAAACTTAATCTTGGTCATCAAAATTTTTGGGCCAAAACTTTTCTCAGAAATATTTATATCAGCAATCATATTGGATTATTTTTTACCAGAAACTTGTTGATATATTTTAAAAAGTTTTTCTTTGCATTTATTTACGTCGTGATAATTAGCCATATCAATCGCATTTTTACCAAATTCAGCAAGTTTCTTTGCATCCGAATTCATTTTTACTATGTTAGCCGCCAAAGCCTCAATGTCATCAGGTTTTGAAAGATAGCCATTTTTACCATTAAGAACGACTTCTTTGACTGCAAATTTATCAACGGCCACAACCGGTAATCCTGACGCCATAGCTTCTAATAATACAATTCCTTGAGTTTCAATCGTGCTAGCCGTAACAAAAAAATCGTACCCAGATATTTTATGTGCAACTTTATTAATATCATAAAAACCCTTGAATATAACTTTTTTGCCAACACCAAGCTTGTTTGCTAAAACCTGCAATGACTTTCTGGCCGGACCATCACCCCAGATATCTAATTGCAATTTTGGCTGTGTTTTTTGAGCAATATAAAAAGCCTG
>CAZTKH010000079.1:0-2190 GCA_964613925.1 uncultured Saccharimonas sp. (SeqCode) | reverse complement strand
TTTTAGTTTTTTGCAGCACGCTTGCGTAGATTTGGATCAAGAATACGTTTTCTTAAACGCAAGTTTTTTGGCGTAACTTCTAACAACTCATCGTCTTCGATAAAATCAATACATTGCTCAAGACTGAGTTCAGTGAATGGCGTAAGTTGAGTCGTACCATCACTTGCTTTTGAGCGCATATTTGTTAACTGCTTAGCTTTACAGACATTGATTTCAAGATCATCCGTACGATTATTTTGACCAACAATCATGCCGGCATAAACTTCAACGGATGGACCAATAAATAATTCCCCACGAGCCTCAGCCATTTCAAGTGCATAAGGAGTTGTCATACCACTTTCAAATGCGATCAAAGCACCATTTCGGGTTTTTTGTAACTTAGCACCAATTGGTTGGTAACCATGTGGCAAGCTATTCATAATTACAGTACCCTTTGTATCTGTCAAAAGTACATTTCTTAGACCAATCAAGGCACGAGTTGGCAAAACATAAGTCAATCGACTCATACCGCTAGCAGTCTGTTCCTGTTTGATAGGAGTTGCTCGGCGATTTCCTAGAACTTGACTTACTACGCCCAAAAATTCACCAGAAATTTCAACCATTAATTCTTCGACTGGCTCTTGAGTTTTGCCATCTTTTTCAATCGTCACAACTTGTGGACGACCAACTTCAAATTCATAACCTTCACGGCGAAGTGTTTCAATCAAGACCGACAAGTGAAGCTCGCCGCGACCAGAAACCTTAAAGCCAATACCATCTTCTTCAACCTTGAGACTAACATTGGTTTCAAGCTCACGCTTTAAACGATCACCAATCTGACGAGAAGTATTAAATTTACCCTCACGACCCTTCATTGGGCTTGTATTTGGGCCAAGATAAATACTAATTGTTGGCGCTTCAATATCAATTACTGGCAACGCATCTGGGAAATCTTTATCACAAACCGTTTCGCCAATATGAGCATCCGCAACACCGGTAATACAGACAATGTCACCTGCAGTGGCTGTATCAATTTCTTCACGAGAAAGACCACGATATCCAAATATTTTATCTACTCTTGAGGTAATTTGTTCGCCATCTCGTTTGATTAATAAAGCAGAAGAGCCTTTTGTCAAAGATCCACGACTAACGCGACCGATGGCATATTTGCCCAAAAAAGAGTCATATTGCAATGCAGCGACAAGCATTTGGAATGGGCCGTCTAAATCAACAGACGGTGCTGGAATATCATTAACAATTGCGTGAAAAATTGGTTGAAGATCACCATCTGCAGATAAGTCAGCTGGCAATTCTTTCCAAGATTTACCCTCGCGACCAATCGTATAATAAACTGGATAATATAATTGGCTATCATCAACGGCAAGCTCCAAAAACAGATCAGCAACTTCATCAAGCACTTCGTTGATTCGACGAGCTGGTTTGTCAATCTTATTAATAACAACTACCGGGGTTAAGCCAAGTTCAAGAGCCTTAGATAACACAAATTTAGTTTGAGGCATTGGACCCTCTTGGGCATCAACAACCAAAAGAACGCCATCTGCCATATTTAGAGTTCGTTCAACCTCACCGCTAAAGTCAGTATGTCCTGGAGTATCAATAATATTAATTTTGTAATCACCATAAAAAACAGAGGTTTGTTTAGCGGTAATTGTAATGCCACGTTCATGCTCTTGGTCACCGCTATCCATAATAAGCGTTTGTTCCATCTCAGCTTGATTTGACCTAAATGTATTACTCTGTTTTAAGAGTCCATCAACAAGCGTCGTTTTTCCGTGGTCGACGTGAGCGATTATTGCAACGTTTCTAATGTTTTTTGGTTGTATCATAAAAATATCCCGGTTACCGGGTTCCTAACTAAGTATCAGATTATAGCAGAAATTGAGAAAATATTCAAGCTTTAGTTTTAATTTCAATTGGTAGAATCCAATGTATGGCAAAGAGGGGCTCGGTCACAGATAATTTGCTTTGAGAATTTCCGCGACCCCGTCTCAACTTACTTAAAACATAGCCTTAAATCAGTTTCCGGCCTTGCGACCCGCAGACTTGCGGGTCTCACCCCCTCCCAGTCGGGGTTTCGAGTCTTAACATCTTACCAAATAAAATAGCCCACCAGCAGGTGAGCAATTTTATTTGGTGGGCGCTGAGGGGCTCGGTCACCTCCGGCAACCCCGCGAGTCAGTCAGATAAACA
>CAZTKH010000078.1:0-2204 GCA_964613925.1 uncultured Saccharimonas sp. (SeqCode) | reverse complement strand
GAAGTCTAAATTTCTCCGATAATACCGTAGCAATAGCAATTTTTGTACTAGTTTTGCCCACGCTACCAGAAACGGCAACTAATTTAACATCTGGATGTTTTTCAAAATATTTTTTTACATACTTTTCAAGTCGTTGTTCGATGAATGATTTAAACATAATCTTATTATATCTTATTTTATTAAGACGCCCTAAAAATAAAAGGGCTCCACTGACGATTGTCATGTGGAGCCCTGATGTTAGTGAACATTGTTTACTAACTGATTGAAAGAAGTGCTGGATTGAGTACACCGCCGGACTCGTTGGCTTTTTCACCTTCGTTTCCGATTTGTATGTCCAGGTTATGCCAACGACGGAGTTGATCTCCATACTCCCAGTACCACGCTAGGTGCGAAACAGCACAACCGTACATAAATCCCGTGATGCCTTCAATATCAGCCTCGCGTGATGTAGCTTCAGCTACATCTTCCAGATTCTTCCCGTTGTCCATCTCAATTTGCATAAGACGAGCCCAGCGCTCTGCATATTCCATAACGCACTTTCCGTAGCTGTCACTGTTGAGCAGTTTGGACTTTTGCCAGCCAGCTTCATCGGCAAGCTTCATTGCAGGAGCTTTAGCCAGCTTAGATTTCATTTTTCTGAGAATTGCGCGCTGTTTTTTGAAGTATTCTGCCATTTCTTGCTCCGCTTTGAGCTCTTCGTTGGCACGAATACAATCATCGCTTGCAATATCATCGGCCGTTAGTTCAACCTTGGGATATGGACCAACGACCCCTTGAATGTAGCCAGATTGGGTGCGCTGAAAATCGCGGTAAATAATATCAGCATCAGAATCTTCATTAACCATTACCATAACTCCGTTAATCTCATGTCTTGCCGTAATGTTACCTTCCCCTGCAAGCCGAATCATTTCCTTAATTCCATCAATAATGAGCCAAGCATAACCAGACAATCTAACATCCTGGATTTCCATATCTTTCACCTCTTTTTGATAATTTGCATACTAAGCAAACCTTAGTATTGTTATTTTTAGTATAGCATAGTTTTATACTTTTGTCAATTATATCAACCCAATTTTTTAATATATACCAAAATAAATAACCCACATTTTTGTGAGCTATTTATATTGGTGGAGCTACAGGGACTCGAACCCTGGACCTCTTCCATGCCATGGAAGCGCTCTAGCCAACTGAGCTACAGCCCCGTATATTTTGTAAAACTCTAGCCTTCGCCGTACGGCGAATGAGCTAACGCCCCATCAATTTTGCCCTAGCCTTCGCCATACGGCGAATGAGCTACAGCCCCATACGAAACATTATACCAAATTAGATTAAATCTACTAACAAAAAACTCGCCTTAATTGCTTAAGACGAGCTATCGCTGTTGCGCGCCCACCCGGGGCACGTTTTTGTTTTTTAAATATGTTTATTTTAAGCGCAAAGGTTACCCCATGTTGCGCACCAGCCATAAACATATTATTAATTATTATGTCAAAAATTACAATATGTTTATGTTAATTATAATGTTTGTGCTAGTATTTTTTATAAAACTATGCTTAAATATATTTGTTCAGAAGCACACGCGCATAAAAGGCAAGGCGGGCGCTTACCTTCTCTGGTAAACTCTCTTCTTCGCAACAAAGTCGCACAAGCGGTCGATCTGACGTAATATTATGAATCAGATTTAAGAAGAAAAGAGTACCAACAATATGGCACAACAAAATCTATTCATCGGTAGCCTAGCATACGCTACTACTGATGACACGCTCAAATCATTTTTTGAGCAAATCGGCGAAGTTGAAAGCGCACGAGTTATTACAGACCGCGATAGCGGCCGCTCAAAAGGTTTCGGCTTTGTTCAATACAAAGAAGAAGCAAACAATCAAAAAGCTGTTGATCAGCTAAACGGAAAAGAATTAGACGGCCGCGCTATTAGCGTCGGTTTAGCTCGTCCAAAAGAAGACCGACCTCGTCGTGACTTCGGTGGCGACCGCGGCGGCAACGACCGTGGTGGTTCATTCCGCCAACGCAGCTGGTAATTTAATTACCTTTTGCAAATAAAAAATACTCCGTCGTAATGGCGGAGTATTTTTTATTTATTCAAACAAAATTTTTGAAAAATACATAAAGATTAAGCCCAGTACAAACATTACAAAATATATTATAGATTTTTTTATACTATTTTCTTTGTGTAATTCTGGTATCAA
>CAZTKH010000077.1:0-2293 GCA_964613925.1 uncultured Saccharimonas sp. (SeqCode) | reverse complement strand
GAACATAGGTCATCAGCGTCAATAATTGCTATATATCTTCCAGAGGATGCTTTTATGCCCGCTCGACGATTTGCTGATAATTCACCATCATCTATAACAATCATTTTATCTACATTGATTATTTTTTGGGATTCAAATAACTCTTTAGTAGTTTTTGTAGGACGATCTAAAACGCAAACAATTTCATAATTAATATTATTACCGTCCAATAAAGCTGCTGCTCTTTTAATACTTTTTAGTGTCTTAACGGCCACGAGGTCTTCATTATGAGCTGATACAATTATCGACAAAAGGACATTATCTATGTTTTTCATATGTTCTATTTTAACTAATCTTACAATAACATGCTAGGCTTGATATAATTTAAGAATCAAATCCTTAAGAAAAGGAGTCATAATGACTAAACAAAAAGATAATCCGCGTGTTGGTATCTTTATGCCCGCATATAACCAAGGGCCATATATAGATGAGGCGATTGATTCGCTTAAAAAACAGACTTTTCAAGATTTCGAAGTAGCAATTGTTGATGATTTTTCATCAGATGGTATTACAAGAGGTATATTAAAAAAAATCACATACAACAAAGCAAAAGTATATCTAGAACAAAAAAATAGAGGCGTTGGTATAATTGCCAGAAAATATTACAAAAAATTAAATAACGAATATATTTTTGTTTTATGTGGTGATGATAAAATCGAACCAACATATATAGAAGAATGCATTAATTATCTAGACCAACATCTAGACACTGCAGCCGTGGCAACATGGATTCAATGTTTTGGAGCCAACAATGACTTAATTAAATTAGATATAAAAAAAGCAACATTGCCTCATGCTCTTGTTGAAAGCCATTATTTAGGTTCGGCCGTAATGCGAAGAGAGGCTTTTGAACAAATAGGTTTTGGACTATCTTTAAGAAGACAAAACGATTATGATAGATGGGTTTCAATGATGGAAAATGGCTGGAAATTAGCGATAATCGAGAAACCGTTATTTTTATATAGGCAACTACAAACGTCACTATCTCATACAATGAACATTGGTGATGAGCTCGAATTTAGAGAGCTGTTTTTACAAAGACATAAAAAACTTTTCGACGAACACTATCCTTACGTTATTTTAGAGCTCTATAAACAGGTTTTTGAAATGAGAAATTGGCAACAAGAACTAACAACAAGTAAAAATTGGCTAGCTGAAAAATATGAAGAATTGTCAAAAGAAAACAAACAGTTAAAAAATGACCTTGAAACAGCAAATACAAAGCTTAGAAAAATTCAAAAGATATTCAAACCTGCTTACTTTGTTTATAAAAAACTATTTAAAAAATAACTTACTGTATCCAATTACTATCTAGGAGAAATAGGCCACTCCAAGCCTTTTTAATTACGGAAAAATCATTTACAATAACAAATTCACATGCATTAAAGTTTGACACTATTTTTTTATCGGTCTTTTCTTCCATGATGTATAAATCAAAATAATAGCTACCCGGAGCTAGCATTAATACTGTTTCTAATCTAATTTTTTGATCATTAGCAAGTTTATTTTTATCAACCTTAGTTCCATTATTGGATTTAAAGGTTGTAATATGCTCTCCACTTTTTTTGAATAACTCCACCATAATGATTTCGGCATTATTAATATATTCATCCCATTTAACCTCAATGGTTACTTTTTCTCCTACATAAAAAGCATTTTGCACTTTTTCTTTATCATTGTATAAAACAATACTTGTGTCATCTTGTTTTTGTTTTTTGTTTATTTCATTATCAATAACTTGTTGATTTAATCTACTATATTTATCGGCAACCTCTTTTGGATTACCAATGCACTCAATTTTTCCTTGATTAATTAAAACAGCGCGATTACAAAAATTGCGCACAGTCTTCATATCATGAGTTACTAAAATAACCGTTTGTCCGTTGGCTTTATATTCTTCAAAAACATCCAAACATTTTCTCTGAAAAGCTTCGTCGCCTACGGCTAATACTTCGTCAAAAATTAATATCTCATTTTTGGCTTTTATAGCAATAGAAAAAGCTAGTCGAACCTGCATACCAGATGAATAATTTTTTAATTTTTGATCCATAAATTGACCAAGTTCAGCAAAATTAACAATTTCCTCATACATTAAATCCATTTGCTTACGGCTAAACCCAAGTAGCGCGCCATTTAAATATACGTTGTCACGCCCAGATAGTTCTGGATTAAAACCAACACCTAACTCAATAAATGGCGTTAAGCCGCCATTTATTTTTATATGGCCAGCCGTCGGAGTGTAAACGCCCGCAAT
>CAZTKH010000076.1:0-2389 GCA_964613925.1 uncultured Saccharimonas sp. (SeqCode) | reverse complement strand
TAACATTAATGGAAATATCTGGCACAATCCGCGCACTGGGCGGAAATAAATGGACCCTAACTTCCTAGGGGCGCGATGGTTCTAGCTATCGTAACCGATACGATATCGGATTGTAGTGCATTGGTTCTGTATTGTAAGAGTTAACATAATAAGAGTATTACCATCGTTCGCCTTACTAAGGTAGTAGGTTGTGATTGGCCAGAAATCTTATATTTTTCAAGCGTATAAGCAATGTTGAATAGATCAGATTTTTAAGCTAACTGCCTAAGTCGAACCGATATGCTTGAATAAGAAAACATAGGTTACGGCTGCAAAGATGCCAATAATAACAATTACTACCATTAATTCAACTACAGTAAGTGCGTTGTTGGTGTTATATAATCTTCACAATTTATTTGTTTTTTATATAAGATTAGGTTAGTTATAGTTTCTTCTTTGTTTTGTTTTCTGTATTTAACTATATTTATTACTTCTAATTTAGTATAGGCGTAAATATCATACTAGTTAGCACTTTTAAAAAACAAATATAACACAAAAACTATTCTTAATTATTGAGGTATAGTCATTAAAACTGGCTGAATTTTAACTAATTCACGACCTTCAAACATTGGTCGCCAACCCCAACAGTATACCTGATCGTCTGATGCAATTGCACAATAATGATAAATACCAGATGAAAAAGATTTTATTGTCTTGCCGGTTAAATAGCCACTACGATAAATTGCTCTATATTCCGCCTCATAAGGAGATTGCATGCCTAAATTATTACCAACTTCACCACTAGAATTTTCACCTCTACAGTACACCCAATTATCCGTTGCAAGCAAACAAGTTGAATATATGCCACTGCTATCTATGTTTTTAACAAATTTTCCTGTCAAATCACCAGATTTTATAGACACAACAGGCACAGAACTGTCCACGTAGGTACCATTCCCAAGCTCGTTTTCCCCATTTTCGCCCCAACAATATAAATTATCATCAGATGCAATCGCACACGAAGAGCTAGTTTCCGATGAGTCACGTACTGAAATCTCTTTTATGGTTTTTCCGCTGAGAACAGTTGTCATATCTACCGCAACTGGAACATTGCTATTTACTAATAAATTATTACCTAATTGTCCATGATCATTTTCACCCCAGCAGTAGGCCTTATTGTCGGAAGCTATTACACAGGTATGGCTATAGCCCACAGAAATTTTTGAAATTGTTTTTCCGCTTAAAGCACCGCTTGCATATACGGCTTTTGGATTAAGATTTGCACTGCTAAATGTTCCGTCACCAACTTCTCCAGAGCTATTACCACCCCAACAATATGCTAATCCAGCAGTATCAACTGCACAGCCATAGCCAATACCACCAGAAACTGTTGAAATTGTTTTACCACTTAATGCGCCATAGCTACTAACGTTTAATGGCGACAATACATTCTGGCCATTGGTCATATTAAGCCCCCAACAGTAAAGTTGATTATCTGTCGATATTGCGCATGGGCCAAAAGATCCAGTGCTAATATATCTAAATTTTTTACCTCCCAAAGAAGACATATTGACCGCCAAAGGAGTTGAACTATTTGAAGTTGTGCCATTGCCAATATTGCCGAATGTATTCCAGCCCCAACAATAAGCATCGCCATCTGTAGTCAATGCGCAAGTACTATCACTTGCACTAGTAACCTGTTGCCATCGTACTGATTTTAGTACACCACCACCATTAGTAGGGGATATTATTAATGGCGGGGTAGTCGCATCAGGACCAGTTACTATTAATTGATAGCCCTGACCATTATCAACAGACGTATAATCATAATTCGTACCTTCACTCTTTGGCAAACCCTTACCGCCATTAGCAGCAGCAGCGGTATCGGGATATTTTCCATTGACCGTTTTATCCATCTCTAAAATCGTAGATGCGGACTTTATATCAGACTGTAAAACAGCCGATTTAGCTTTTTGAGTAATACCCGAATAAGAAACCATGGTAATAGCCGCAAGAACTCCGATAACGACAATAACCACCAACAGCTCAACAATAGTAAAGCCAGAAATTTTCAAATTTATGTTTGTTTTTTTCATCGACATATATAAATAATCCTTTTGTCACTTCATAAGAAGCTATGTTTTATTACTTTTATAATAGCATAAGCAAAATAATAATCACATTTAGTATTTAAAATTTACCGATATCTATACTATGGCGCTTGCGACCAATCCATTGTAAAAAACAATGGATAATGTATTTAACTAAGGGGCAACAACTATAATTGGGGCAACAGATAGGTTATGCATAATTGCTGATGGAGAGGTAATTGTGGCAGATGGGGTAGTTTTTGTTGCTGAAGGAGATAATATTGTTGCTGATGGGGTAGTAGTGGAACCTGTTGGAATCT
>CAZTKH010000075.1:0-2390 GCA_964613925.1 uncultured Saccharimonas sp. (SeqCode) | reverse complement strand
CTGTTAAATATATTAATGAGGTTATAAAATCATCTGCGGCTAGCGCGGGAATAGGATTTATTGATATTCAAGAATCTTATGGTAATCATGCACTGTGTGGTGCAGAAAATCCGATAGCATTAAATGGCCTTACGCTTGGCGATGACATTGGTGTATCTGGCGAATCTTCTTGGTTTAAGTTTATTGGTAGTGAAAGTTTTCATCCGAATCCTTATGGCCATCTTTTGTCTGCTGAGCATATAAACAATAGTTTTGGCGATTTATCTTTGTATAATTATTGCCCTAGTGGAAAAACTGTTTGTCCAATGAGCACTGAGCTTCCGCAACCGTCGAGCTATTTGATCGGAGAAGATTATAATAATTATCCATTGTTAGTTTTGAGCAACTTTTCTAGCCAACAACATGACCCTAATAATCTTGAATTTTTATCTATTAAAACACCTAAAAATACATTTTTACCAAACTCAGATGTTGAAATAGAGCTCAATTCAACCCCTACAGCTCTTGGTATTTATACGGTAAGTAGCGAAGGGTTACTAGATTTAAAAATATCCCTACCTATAGATTTGAAAGAGGGTTATCATACGGTACTTATTAAGGGTATGAGTTATTCGGGTGAAAATGTTGATTTCTATCAACTTATTAAATATCAAAGAATAGAACCTCAGGTAATTGGTAAAGAAAATAATGAGGGTTATATTGTCGAAAATAATACAACTGTTTCAGATGTAAATATAGATAATGATAATCGAATTACAATAAATGATTATCAAACAAGAGACGACTCTGTATTAAGGAGGCTCATTGCTAATAAAACTGTTTCAAATCAATCTGAAATTTTGGGAAAAACAATATCACTTGCTAATAATAAAAACCCAGAAAATAATGATAGTAGTTTAAAATTTGAATTTAACTATCTATTTATTTTTATTGCCGCGACTATTGTAGGTGTTGTGCTTATACTAATTATTTATAAGTTTATCTAATATTAATATGAATATATTGTCTTTGTTTCGCAGACAAGAGCGATTTTTCCGTTGCCGTTGTTGTTAATGATATCCGTACCGTATAGGTTTAAGGAAGTTATATTGCTATCATCTTTTTGACTAATCTTTGCTAGGTATGTACAGTTTATATTAGTATTTTTTTCAATATATCTTTTTTCAGCACTACTAACGACAAATTTTTGTCCAAAAACACCTACGGGCTGCCTATCTAATTCTGTTGTTGGTTTTAGAGACGAACTTTGGTCTATTATTGGAAAATATTTATCGTGAAGCGTAGATACTTCGCTGGCAGAACTAACGTCTTTTGATAAAGAAATTTTTATTGAACAATAATAACTTCCTGTTTCCCAGGGGCCCGATCTTTCGGGCTCGCAGGTTTTTTTGTAACTCCATTGATTCGGTCCATCTGATAATAAAACTAGCTCTTGATATATTTTTTGCATGCTTTTATCAAGCTGCTCAAATCGGTTTTTTTCAATGACATTTGTTATTGGGCCATATGACACTATAAAAATTATTATCATTACTAGTAAGCTAGCTATAACGCCCAATATAATTTTTAGATGAGACTTATTGTTCTTTTTGCTTATGTTTTTTGTCATATTATTAATATAACAGAAATTATAATATAATTGTTATTATTAAGTTAAAAATAATTATAAATCAAAAAACATCTTTACAAGTTTACCTTTTTACAATAAACTGATATGGAGCTTAATCAAGCTATCTGTAAATAATTAACATAAATAGGAGGAAGTTGTGCAATGAGCAAATCAAGTAATATCAAATTAGATATCTATTACAAGATCGATTTAATCTGTAACAATGGCGTTAAATTATTTTCAGATTCGGCTGATTACAAAAAAATTTTTACGATATTAGAAAAATATCTTTTATTGAACAATGACATTGGAATAATGGCTTATTGCTTAAATCCTAGTGGCATTCACCTAATGTGCTGCGCAGAGTCAAAAAAATCATTAAATTCATTTATAAAAAATATTTGTCATCATTACGACAAATATTTTTTTAATAAGTACTCTGTTTTGGATGTTTTGAATGACAGAGAGTTTATAATATCTGAAATTTCTGATGATGCAATTATGCAGATAAGTAAGAAGATTCATACAACTCCAGTGGATTGGGCTGATTACGAGTTTTCATCGCTTAGAGCTTATTTATATAATGATTCACCGGTCTGGCTGAACAAAGATCATATCCAAAATCTGAGTAAAACAACCATAGATTATTATAATTTTCTTATTAACTGATGTGATAAAGTCAACGTAGGTGCATTTTTTGTAGTGGTAATGTTTATAGTTTAACGTTAAACTATATTTTATGATCACTCATTATTTTTATATTTTTGTTATTTCGATGGTG
>CAZTKH010000074.1:0-2441 GCA_964613925.1 uncultured Saccharimonas sp. (SeqCode) | reverse complement strand
ACTTCTGCAATTTCAATTGAGGCATGGGTTAATTATTCATCTTATGGCAATAGAGAGATTATTGGGCGAATGAATTCTACTGGAACTGATCCAATATCTTATGAATTATTTCAGTCACAGGACGGAAAAAGGGTATCATTTAGATTATGGAATGGGGCAAGTAGTTGGCAATTTTGGACTTCAAATACAGATTTGGCATTAAATACTTGGCATCATGTTGTGGCAACGTGGGATGGTTCAACGGTAAAAATTTATGTAGATGGTAAATTGGATATGACCCCCGCTTCATTTACTGGGCCGCTGTACTCTTCTAGTAACGAATTATATATTGGTGGATATAAAAATAATACATACTTGTTTGATGGCAAAATTGATGAAGTAAAACTTTATAATCGTGCTTTAACTGGGCCAGCTACGGATTGTAAAATTGACTCATCAAGCGAAGTTTGTAAGCGATATGGTGCTTTGGGAAATCCGAAAATTCGTAGTGACTATGCAGATATTCGTTTTATGGATGCAACTGGAACGATAGAATATGATTACTGGCAAGAAAATGATAGTAAATTTTGGGTTAAAATACCAAACCTTGCAACGGGCAGTACAACAATTAATATGCATTATGGTAATCCAAGCGCCTCACCTGCATCTAATGGTGACGATACATTTTTATTCTTTGATGATTTTTCGGGATTAGCGATTGATAGATCTAAATGGGTTGAACTTGATGTAAGTAACAAAATAAATAAATTAAACGGCAGTGGTTTGGCATTGTTAAATATTAATTCGAACTGGGATGCTGCTTTGATATCTAGGTTAAAGTTTGATCGCACTGTTGACTTAACTATGGGCGGAGCCTTTAAAGCCGGAGATAGCGTTTTAAATTATATGATGGTTGGCTGGGGTAATGATCAAGAGACAATTACGTCATATAAGCAATTAGTGCACGGTTTTTATTTTAGAAATGGGTCTACTGAGTTGGTATATGAACTAGGAACTTATTACGTTGGAGCACTGAGTTATTCAGCCGGAAGCCTAAATACGTTTTCTGTAAAGCTAAAAGCTGTTGGTGCTAACTATTATAACAACGGACAAACGGTTTATTCGGGCACTGGCGGAAGTTTAACAACTTCGCCAATGCGTGTAGCTATTCACCAAGATAATCATGTTGGGACGTTTTATAATATTTATGTCAGAAAAAGTAGTACAACCGAGCCGAGCGCGACAGCTCCAGGTATGGAAATATTTTTACCTAGTTATATTTCTTTTTAGATTCCGATACGTTTGTGAGGTGCCAATAAATGCACTCATTACATTTATATACAGCCAGTTCGATATTTTGATGAATTAGCATTTGATAATCTGCCGTTGCTTTTGCCTCTTTTTCATTTTTATAGCAACGTTTTGAATTGCAACTTTTTTGATAGACCTGTCGAATGTGTTTGTTTATGTTATTTTGTCGTGGCATTATCAAGACTTTCAACCGGGATTGAGCTAATAATGGCTCTCACCTCTTTTGTATTATGTGTATGCATTAATTTGTCACGAATTTCGCTTGCGCCATCAAAACCTCGGATATATATTTTAAAGAAATGTTTTAATGGATCAAATTTGCGCTGACCAAATTCTTGTTCGTATTTATCGTGAATTTCTAAGTGTTTTAATAGCATCTCTATTAATTCTTTGGTCGAATGGTTTGTATTTATTTTTTCAAAAGCAAATGGATTTTGAAAAACGCCACGTCCAATCATAATGCCGTCGATGCCATATTTTTCAGCAAGCTTTTGACCTTCTTCTCTATTTAAAACATCGCCGTTTATGGTTAAAAGCGTATTTGGTGCAATTTCATCTCGTAATTTTTTTATTTCAGGAATTAGCTCGTAATGCGCCTCGACTTTGCTCATTTCTTTTCGAGTTCTTAGATGGATAGTCAGGTTGGTGATGTCTTGTTTTAATAAAAATCCTAGCCAATCGCGCCATTCCTCGACCTTTCTATCGCCTAGGCGTGTTTTAACGCTTATTGGCAAGCCGCTAGTCTTCGCAGCAGCAATTAACTCAGCGGCAATTTCCGGCGTGCGGATAAGGCCACTGCCGGCTCCTCCATGCACTACTGATTTGTCTGGACAGCCCATGTTGATATCAATGCCTACATAACCCCTTTCGGCTAAAGCCTGGCTCATAATGGCGAATTCATCTGGTTTTTTACCCCAAATTTGCGCAACGATTGGTTGTTCGTCGTCAGAAAAAGCTAATCGACTTTTGGTACTAGCAATACCTTTTGGGCTACAAAAACTGGAAGCATTAACAAATTCGGTGTAAAAAACATCCGGCCTGGCCGCCGTAGCAACGACATGGCGAAAAACAATGTCTGTTACCGCCTCCATTGGGGCAAGAACAAAAAATGGTTTTGGTAAATCTTTCCAGAAATTTTTCATAATTATCCT
>CAZTKH010000073.1:0-2455 GCA_964613925.1 uncultured Saccharimonas sp. (SeqCode) | reverse complement strand
GGTGTACCGAGTCGTATGCCGCTAGGTTTAAATGGTGGCAGCGGATCATCTGGTACTACATTGGCATTAACCGTTAATCCAACCGCCTCAAGTGCAACCTCAGCAACCTTACCGTCAATTCCAAAACTTTTATAAATATCTATCAAAATGAGGTGATTGCTTGTACCATTTGTAATTAATTTAAAATCGCGTTTTATTAATTCATCAGCAAGACATTTTGCATTATCCATCACCTGTCTGGCGTATTGTTTAAATTCCGGCTGCATAGCTTCATAAAAAGCCACGGCCTTTGCTGCGATCGTATTCATATGTGGTCCGCCCTGCAAGCCAGGAAAAACCGACCGGTCAATTAAAGTTGGAATATTTTCGATGGTTTTTTCTGGAGCCCTAAGTGGATTACTAACAACACCTCTGCTTAATATCAAGCCTCCCCTTGGTCCACGTAATGTTTTATGTGTAGTTGTTGTAATTACATGAAAACCATAATCAAACGGATTATCAACCAATCCGGCAACAATCAGACCCGCAATATGAGACATATCCGCCATTAGCAAGGCGCCAACCTCGTTACCTATTTCGGCAAATTTAGCATAGTTTAACTTCCCAGGATAGGCACTAAAGCCAGCTAAAATAATCTTTGGTTTGTGCTTAATAGCCAACTGGCGTAATTCATCGTAATCAATCTCGCCAGTGGTAATATCTTTCATTTTATATCTAACAAAATTATAAAGATGCGCACTGCGAGTTACTGGCGCGCCGTGAGTTAAATGGCCACCATGACTTAGATCCATGGCCAAAATAGTGTCACCAGGCTCTAACCAAGCATTATAGACAGCTTCGTTAGCCGAAGCGCCGGAATGAGGCTGAACATTAGCGTGGTCGGCTTTGAAAAGCACCTTAGCACGATCAATCGCTAATTGCTCAACCTGATCAGTAAATTTCTGTCCGCCATAATAACGTTTTCCTGGATAGCCCTCAGAATATTTATTAGTAAAAACACTACCTAATGCCGTTAATACATCTTGGCTAACATAATTTTCGCTTGGTATTAATTCCAAACCGATTTGTTGTCTTTTTGCTTCTCCATTTATAAGATCTTCAACTTGTTTATCTATCATAATTGCCTCTTTTTATTGATTATGTTCGTAGTTGCGCATAACATCTTCCTTCATTATATAACAATTCAAAAAGCATGCTTTCATGAATTGACGTTATATCATCCTTGATATATCATAAGTAATATGACAAACGATGATTATAAATCAAAAATTGGAAAATTAATTCAAGAAACCCGCCAAGCCCGAGGCTTAACCCAAACCCAACTCGCCGAAGCCTTAAATACCAGCCAAAGTGCTATAAATCGCATTGAAAAAGGTGGCCAAAATATTAGTTTAGAGATGCTTTCAAGAATCAGCGATGTTTTGTCGAGTGAGATCGTCAGCTTAAACCAATCCGGAAAAGTTGATTTTAGAATTAATGGTGGTAAAAAATTATCTGGTGAAATAGAAGTAAAAACGAGTAAGAATGCCGCTGTTGGATTACTCTGTGCAAGCCTTCTTAACAAAGGCACAACAATTCTGCGCCGTGTCGCTAAAATTGAAGAAGTTTTTAGAATAATCGAAACACTTCAAAGTATTGGCGTCAAAGTTCGCTGGTTAAATGACAAAAACGATCTAGAAATTATTCCGCCAGCCCGACTAAAATTAGAAAATATTGATTACGTCGCAGCAACAAAAACCCGATCAGTTATTATGTTTTTAGGCCCATTATTGCATCAATACAATGAGTTTGATATTCCTTTTGCAGGCGGTTGTAACTTAGGAAATCGAACCGTTGAACCACATATGTCTGGGCTATCCCCTTTTGGCTTAAAAGTTGAAACCGCCAATAATCATTACCACGCAACCGTCAAAAAACAAGCTATTAAAAATGCAATTTTGCTCACCGAGCGTGGCGACACCGCAACGGAAAATGTTATCATGGCAGCCGCTTTGTACGATGGCGAGGTAACAATTAGAAACGCCAGTCCAAACTATATGGTACAAGACTTGTGTTTTTATCTTGAAAAATTAGGCGTAAAAATTGAAGGTATTGGCACAACTACTCTAAAAATTCATGGCCTCAGAAACATTAATTGCGACGTGGAATACTATATAAGCGAAGATCCAATTGAAGCGATGAGTTTTATTGCCGCAAGTATTGTTACTGACTCAGAGATTACGATAAAAAGAGCCCCTATTGAATTCCTTGAAATTGAGCTAGCTATTTTAAAAAATATGGGCTTTGCCTATGAAATAAGCGACGAATATACTGCTCGAAACAATAAAACTCGCCTAGTCGATATAAAAACTTTACATTCTAGATTAACCGCCCCAATCGACAAGCTACACTGCATGCCATTCCCTGGAGTAAATATGGACAATTTACCATTTTTGGGGCTTATCGCAACCGCAGC
>CAZTKH010000072.1:0-2522 GCA_964613925.1 uncultured Saccharimonas sp. (SeqCode) | reverse complement strand
CCGTCGATGTTGTTAACTTCTGAACCTGTAAGAGGTGATTGAGGTGTGCAAGGATTTGTTGCCGAAGATTTATGTTGTTGCAAATATTCATGGGCGACCGTGCTAGCCCTTGCTTTGCTTTGTGCTTCGCCTTTGTCGTCCGTAATGATTGTAAAAAGTTCATAACCAATAAATAAAAAAGCAGCAGCAATAAATAGTGTGACTAATAATTCTACAGCTGAAAAGCCCTTTTGATTTTTATAAAATTGTTTTCTTAGTTTAATCATTGGTTTTTACTCTTAATCATATGGACTACATTATCGGATTCAGTTCTGTAATATAGGTTGTATTTTCTGCAATTAATTTTATTGTTTAAAATTTCAAAAGTGCCATTTTTTGTAAATGTATGAATAGTATATCCGTTAGCATTTGAAATCGCTCCACCCGTTGCAGATATTGAGCCGCTTTTATAAGCAATTATAACAATTCCCGGATTACCATCTCCACCGCCGGGTGCGCCACCGCCGCCACCACCGCCGCCGCCACCAAAATAGCTAAGTGCGCCAGGTCGTCCAGCCACATAGTCATATCCGCCTAGACCGCCGCCGCCGAGCCCAGCGGCCCCAATATTGGCTTGATTTGTTCCCCAAAGTCCGCCAGAGCCGCCGCCACCATAATATTGTGCAATGCCTGATATATCATAAGATAATCCGTTTCCGCCGTTACCAGAGGTGCCAACGCCGCTTCCACCGGTTCCTGTTGCGTTACCACCGATTGCACCGGCACCGCCACCACCGCCGCCATTGCCAGCGATTGCATTTGAAGTGCCGTTACCTCCAGCAAAACCCTGTCCGGTAGTACCAGATTTACCAGCTCCTGGAAGTCCAGTTAGCGAATCTATCGTACCAGCACCGCCGCCGCCAGAGCCGCCAACTTTTGCTTGATAAACTGAACCTGTATTTAATCTTGATCCGCCACCACCACCACCGATGGCAGTAAGGTTATAAAAAGAAGAATTTTCGCCACTATTTCCGGCGCTATTCAAGGTTACAGATCCGGCGCCTCCATTTCCGCCGTTGCCGACTATTACAGCATAAGATCCGGTGTTGATTGACAAATTATCATTATAAATAACGCCGCCACCACCACCACCGCCACCATGGCTACCACCACCACCACCGCCACCAGCTACAATCAAGGCTTTTAGCTGTGTCGTACTACAAAGACTCTCATCTTCGGCGATTGGTTGATAGACATATTGATTAATAGTTGGTTGCGGTAAAACACCCGCAGTTGTCTGAATATTATTTGTTGCGGCGATTAAAGAAGAGGTTGAGTTGTCTGGCGCTTTGAGTGATTCGCTGTCGTAGTCAAGAAAATAGCTTGATTCGTTGCCAATTAAACCATTAACAGAGTTTAGAGAAGGGTATTTTCCATAAGTAGCGATTGTGGTAGATCCTGAAGTGTAGAATGTTTCAAGATGACTGGCGATTGCTTCTATATCGTGTTTGCGTTCAGCATCGCGCGCGTTTACTTGCGCATCATTTAGATTAACGACGCCTAGCACTAACAATATTCCAATAATTGTAATTACTATCGCAAGCTCAACAATGCTAAAACCACGTCGCTTCATATTTATTAGCATAAGGTTTTTACGGATAAATCGCAAGTTAGATTTCGAGTGGTTCTTGCGAGATTTGAATTCCAAATTTATCTCGTACTTTGCTAATTATAGTATTTTTAGCTAGTTCGAGGTCTGAGTATGAAGTAGCTGACTCGTTGACTAAAACTAAAGCATTTTTATCATAAATACGTATGCCGTTAATCATTTGTCCTTTTAGTCCTGTCCGTTCAATTAACCAACCAGAAGGCACTTTGTATTTGCCGTCACCCATGTCATAAAGGGGGATGTTTGGATCGATGTTTTTTAATTGTTCCAGTTGCCAATCTTCGACAATTGCATTTTTAAAGAATGAACCCGAATTCGGCATTATTTCAGGATCTGGCAATTTATTCTTACGAATTTCAATTACAGCCTGTCGAATGTTTTTGTGCGTATATATCGTAATCATTTTTTCGTCTAGATATTTTTGCAAAGAATCATAAAAGGGAGGTTGTGGAAGATTTTTTGAAAGTTTTAGGGTAATGTATGTTATCACATATCGATTTTTTTCAGAATTTCTAAAAATACTATCACGATATGAAAACTTACAATCTTCATTAGTTAAGGTTACGAATTGGCCGGTTTTACTGTCAAATGCTTCGAGTGATTGTAGTGTATCGGCAATTTCTTGGCCATAAGCGCCAACGTTTTGGACCGGTCCAGCGCCAGCCGTGCCTGGTATGGCTGACATAGCTTCAATTCCACTCAATTGCATATCAACAGCTCGAGCAACAACAGAGTCCCAGTTTTCACCAGCGCCGATTCGAATTGTTGTTGAATTGTCATCTTCGGATATAATTTCAAAACCAGGTATTCTAATGCGGACAACAATTCCGTTAAATCCAGCATCCGTAGCGACAACATTACTACCTCCGCCTAA
>CAZTKH010000071.1:0-2523 GCA_964613925.1 uncultured Saccharimonas sp. (SeqCode) | reverse complement strand
TTGTAATCATCAGATATGAATTGTAGCAAAGTTTTGCACAGGTTTCAACACCTATCGGACTTTTTGTAAAAAATCATCAGTTATTTATTCCCAGAGAGCTTAAGGTTATCGCCTTTTCTATATCCCAATCGGCAATTTTAATGCGTCTTAGCTCAACACAATACGCGCCAGTCTGCAAAGTTTTTCCAATATCTTCGGCTAATGTACGAATATAAGTACCGCTCGACACGTGCGCACGAATCGAAAGATACGGATAATCATAATTCAACATTTGCAAATCAAATATTGTCACTTTTCGTTCAGGCATCTCAACCGTTTTTCCTTCACGAGCTAAGCTATAAGCCCGCTGTCCATTAATTTTGATGGCGCTAAAAATCGGCGGTATTTGAGTAATTTCACCTTTAAATTTTTCTATCGTGGCCAAAATTTCTTCACGAGTTGGGATTTTATCGGAAGTATCAGTCAACTCACCTTCCGGATCGCCAGTTGAACTAGTTTTACCCAAAACAATCGTAGCGTCGTAAACTTTATCCATTTTGCTATAATTTCCGGCATTTTTACATTCTTTGCCGGTAACAATAATCATTAAGCCTGTCGCAAATGGATCAAGCGTGCCAGTATGGCCAACTTTGGGTTTTTTGGACCCAACATAAGATGGATCTTGCGAAATTAGGCGCCTAATTCGCGCTACAACACCAAAACTAGTCATCCCAGCTGGCTTGTCCACTAAAATCACACTGTTATTCATAATCTTAACTATACACGAAAACTAATATTGGCCAGGAATTCTGAATTTGCTTGGATCGTTATCGACCTCAGCAGTAAATTGTGGCTGTGGCGCAACCGTACTCATCATTGGAGCTGGTTCTGGAGTAAATGGCTGAACTATCGGCATTGTTAATGGCGCAGCGACCGGTGGCAAACCTAGATCCGGAGCTGGTATTGGTGGCAAGGTTGAAAAATCTGGCAAAGGCGGAGGCATTGGTAAACCTTCTACAACACCCGACTCGACCACTGGCATTGCTGGCGGCAAAGTACTTTGAATTGATTGATTTGACTCGTTAAAAATATCAACTGGTTTTTCTTCGACATCAGCCTGGGAAGTGCTATTAATTGGCGCTGATTCAGTTGGTCTATTCCCATCAAGATAAGAATGCGTCAAAATAGTACTATTTTGGTCCCTTTCGGCCTCACTACGAGCATCCTCGGCAGCCTGTTCAGCAGTTGCGTTTAATGTACCACCAAATGTTGGTTCAATCGTTGATGTTGCTGGAATTGCATTAATTGCATCTTGAATCATATCTTCTGGAGATAGTGTTGATTGCTCAGCAACTGGCTGTATAAAACCTGGTTGAGGCAATTCCGGTTCGGGTTGACTAATCTGTGGTTGAGACGGCAAATCTTCAAATGGCGGCAATGTCGAAGCTGGCTCAGCTGCAACTTCTAACGTTGGCTCAACAACCGGTTCGTCTTCGTGTGTAATTACTAAACTGTCTTTGGCAACTGGCGGCAAAGTTGATGCCGACTCTGCATTTGAATTAACTATATTGTTATCAAGAGTATTTGGCTCAACAGCATCAGAACTATCCAGAGATTGAATAGCATGTGCCTCGTTTAATTTAGCGGAGATTAGTTGTTGATCCGCCCCTATCGCCATTAATTGAGCAGATACCGTCATAACCTTTGCAGTTGTACGAATATTGCTAAATCGGTCAGTCGAAGCCACAATACCGGTCAAAAGTGCCGTGGCAATTTGCTTATCCAAAATCGGTTTGTCAGCTCTTAAAGCTTCGCTGATTGTATAAATCATTTCACTCAAACAGCTAGCGTCTTTATCGTTCCAATCAATACTTCCAAGCTCACTCTTGCGAGTACCATCGCTCAAAGTAATAATTTTTACATCGCGAATAAGTTCACCCTGGGTTGATAAAACAGTATCAAGATGCTCTTTGTTTTCAACACCAAGCGCCATAACTAATTCAGCATTCAAATCACCCTGGCTGAATTCCAAATCATCACCAGTAATCGTTGTTCGATAAGGCGTAATAAAAATCTTTACTACATCACCCTCTATTTTGTAGCGAAGGTGGTCGGCTTTTTCTTTATCCAAAGCGATTATGAAATCACGCAAACTGTCAGCAGTGTTTTCAATAACTTTTGTAGGCTCAAGAAAACTAATCGCAGCAGGGATATTACCACTGAAAATCGCCGTTGCATGCTTGCCAATCTTGTTAAGCAAAGTTGTCAAGCCAACCAAAGCCGTTAAATCGTCGACAGACGGGTCGCGACTAACCGTGACAAGGATATTATTGACGCCTTTAATTTGTTCAATAACCTGTTGCTTGATTTTGATATCAGCATTCTTATTGTCGACGTCATTCATGTGGTGATTGTTCCTGACTTTTTGTTTTTTTATTTTATCTAGATTTTGCATATACTATAGCATAAGTGGGATGAATTAGTCAATAACTAGTTCCCTTTTATTTTAAAAGGGGATAAAAATTTTTATTAATAATACTTTAT
>CAZTKH010000070.1:0-2548 GCA_964613925.1 uncultured Saccharimonas sp. (SeqCode) | reverse complement strand
TGAGTTTTTAAATAGTAAAAAGAAGATTTGGACTTTTTTGATTATCCCACTTATTTTTATGACGGCCGTCGTGTCTTTGTACGAATCTTTTGCTGGGGTGTATCTTTTTACGCTTGCAATGATATTATTTTTGCAATGTCTATATGGGGAAAATTATAAGTTTAATTTAAAACAAACTATTAAATACATTGGCATATTTGTCGGAGTATTAGCTTTGGCGGTTATAATTGAGTACGTTGTTACTAATGTCTATATTGATATGCACCATATAGTTAGAAGTAAAAATGCAGCAACTGGAATTTATTGGCTGGGGGAGTCTGGAATAGCTGGCAATATTAAGCCGTTTTTGAAGAGTTTATATAATAGTTATATTAATCAAAACAACGTTGAACCAGTCTCTATGTTTATTTTGCAAATCTCGTCTGTGTTGTTATTGATTTTTGCTACTATAAAATCATTTATTAAAAAGAATTATTGGCTTATAGCTTACGCATTATTATTAATTGCTAGTTTGTTTGCACTTAGTCTAGTGCAAGGCGCGGCAAGCCCGTATAGGGTTTGCCAATCATTTGCTTTATTTGTAGCGTTGGTTGCTGTTATCATCTATGACCAAACGCCTACGAAAGTTAAACCAATAGTATTCGTCGCAATTCTATATCTTATTACGATGCAAACATATGATTTAACAAAATGGTTTTATAATGATAATTTGCGCTATCAAGAAGATAGAAATGTTATGCTAAATGTAGCTCAGACCATTAGAAGTGATTTTGATGAAAAAAAGCCGGTTGTGTTTATAGGTGAGTATACGCAAAAATCTAACATAATGCACAATCAAACAAATGGATGGAGTTTTATTAATTGGGGAAAAGAAAGTTTTGGCGGTCCTTGCGAGCAAATATTAAAATTTTTGGAATTAAATGGCGAAAATCTTGTTAGGCCTACGCCAGAACAATTCAAAACGGCAAAAGAAAATTTAGAAAATATGGAGAGATGGCCAGAAAAAGGTTCGATTGTTGAATATAAGGGAATAAATGTTGTTAGGTTTTAGTGAAAATAATTATAAATGTTTATGAAAATTATTAAAAAAATTAGATTATTTATAGAAAAACTATTAAGCAAACAAGGCTTTCGTTTTTTGATGGTTGGGGGTATTAACACTGCGGTTGGCTATGGGGCTTATGCATTGTTAATATCTTGCGGCTTACAATATCTAATTGCTAATACGCTATCAACCATTATTGGCGTGATTAATAGTTATCTTTGGAATCGATTTTTTACCTTTAAAAGCAAAGATAAAGCTTTTGGTGAAATGGCACGATTTACGCTTGTATATTTAGTTAGTTATTGTGCTAGTATGCTATTTTTGTACTTAATCGTTGACAAGTTTGGCGTTAATACATATATAGCTGGTGTCTTAAACATAATGTTAACGACAGCGGTTAGTTGGTTCGGACATAAAAATTTTAGCTTTAAAAAGGGAGTAAAAAATGAAAACAATTAGCATAATAATTGCGGCATATAATGAAGAAGAAAATGTCGAACCGCTGCACGAAGCTTTGGTTGATGAATTTAAAACAAATTTAAAAAATTATAATTACGAAATTGTTTTTATTGATAACTGCTCCAAAGATGCTACTCGCGAAAAGTTAACTAACATTTGTAAAAAAGACAAAAATGTCAAAGCAATTTTTAATGCCAAAAACTTTGGGCATATTAGATCACCTTACCATGGAATGCTGCAGACAACTGGTGATTGTACTATTAGTATGGTGGCTGATTTTCAAGATCCAGTTGATATGGTTCATAAATTTGTCAAAGAGTGGGAAGATGGCTATAAAATCGTTATTGGTATAAAAAAGACTAGTAAAGAAAATGGCTTAATGTATTTTATGCGAACTTGCTATTACAAGCTAATTAAAAGGATTGCTTCGACCGAACAAATTGAACATTTTACTGGATTTGGATTATACGACAAGGCTTTTATTGAGGTTTTAAAAGATCTCAAAGACCCAATGCCATATTTTAGAGGAATTATTGCTGAACTAGGATTTGAAAGAAAAGAAATTCTTTATGAACAGCCAAAAAGACTACACGGCAAGAGTAAAAATAACTTTTATACACTTTATGATATGGCGATGCTTGGTATTACCTCATATTCAAAAGTAATTGTACGCTTGGCTACAATGATTGGTTTTGGTATGTCAATATTAAGCATCGTGATTGCTTTTGTGTATTTGATTTTAAAATTAATCTATTGGGATAGCTTTCCAGCCGGGATTGCGCCGCTAACAATAGGCGTATTCTTTATGGGTTCGATGCAGCTATTTTTTCTTGGTTTGATTGGTGAGTACGTGGTTAATATAAACACCAGGGTGATGAATCGTCCTTTGGTTGTTGAATCAAAACGAATTAATTTTTAGACTTCGTAGCCGTTAGGGTTTTTTGATTGCCAACGCCATGAATCGGCACAGGCATCGTCGATGGTTTTTTGAGCGATCCAACCCAATTCTTGTTCGGCTTTTTGTGAACTGGCGTAACAAGATGC
>CAZTKH010000069.1:0-2576 GCA_964613925.1 uncultured Saccharimonas sp. (SeqCode) | reverse complement strand
ACTAAATCCGGAATCGTTTTGGCAAACTTTGCACTTTGATCAATCACCGGAGGGACAACTAAGAAGGTAATTAAACCGATAATTAGCACCACAGTAAAATATGCTAAGGCCGTACCTAAAACCCGGCTCTTGCTTGGAAAGATCTTAGCTAAGCGATTAACCCATGGGCTAAGCGCAATAGCAAAGAATATAGCAGCGCCAATTATTATCAAGGCTGTTTTAGCACTATATATCGCATATCCGGCTAAAACTAATCCAAATAATACTAACCAAAATCTTATAAACGTCTTTGTATCAATTTCAATTTTTGACTTCATAAGCGTATTATAACACTAAAATATTAATCATTTTATATATTTTTACAGATAGATTTCATTTTAAGCATTCACTAAGCAAAAATGTGGTGTATAATATTGTTATATGAGAATATTAATTATCGAAAACGAGCACAAAACAGCACAAGTATTAAAACAAACCTTAGAGCAAGACGGCTACTCTGTTGATGTCTGTTACGATGGCGACAGCGGTTACGAAATTATAAATACAACTACTTATGATTTAGTGATTATAAGTAAGCTAGTTTCTGGCAAACACAAAAGCGATAATATCATCAAAACCATGCGTGACAGTAATATACACACGCCTGTTATTATGCTAAGTCCTAAAACGGCTCCAGCTAGACAAAAAGGCAAAATGAGTTTTGAAGCCGATGCATATTTAACAAAACCATTTGCAGTTGATGAACTTTTAGAAAAAATTACTGCATTACTTAGGAAACCAGGCGAAGAAATTCAGACAATTTTATCAATTGGCGACTTAACATTAAACACAATTACCTACGAAGTTAAGCGAAATAATACACCAATTGTTTTAACCAACAAAGAATTCTGTCTTTTGAAATTTTTACTTCGCAATCAAGGTAAATTTGTTAACAAAGACATGATCATTACTCATGTCTGGGATTATACTGGTGACGTTTTGCCAAATACAATCGAAGTCTATATGAAATACCTTCGCAATAAAGTTGAAGTTCCTTTTGATGGACCAAAATTTATTCACACTTCTCGCGGCTTTGGCTATAAAGTTGAAATAGTTTAGTAATTAATTATTGGAAAAACTTAACAAATTATAGTTGAGTTGTTCGACTTGACAATTTTTTTCCAGCTTCGTAGGCAACTTTCCATTGCACAAACCCAACACCAACCAAGATAAATAACATTGGCACAACACTATGAAATACCGGTGTTGAGAAGTCAAAGAAATCTCGCATAAAGCCTAATCCAAAGGCAACAACCGCCTCGGTGATACACACGGCTGCATATAACACATATGCCAATATGGTTTTTTTACTTTGCTTAATATTAAACATAATTGGCGTTAAGAACGTCATATATGCACCAAAAATAGTGGCGATGATTACCATGGTGGTCGAAACACCACTTTGATTTGCCGGATGTATCATCTGAAGATATACATATGTAAATGAAAGCGCTAATCCGGACATAATAGCAATAGGCAAGATGGCTAGTAACGTATCTCTCCAAAAATATTTAACCGTTAAACGAGAACGTGGTTTTGGCATAAACAACGTCCAAATAATTGTTGGCATTGTAACCAAAAAAGTATTCATAAAAGTTAAATGCCTTGGCAAAAATGGGTAAACTAGGCCAACGATTAGAGTTACCGCCAAAACAACAATCCATTGAATATTTTTGTGAAAAAATAGCGTAGCGATTAGTTCAATCGCCTGGATGATTCGATTACCCAATCTCATGCCAAGTGGCAAAGAATTAAATGAATTGTCCATCAAAACAATATCTGCAACCCGCCTAGTAGCAATGGCGCCGTCAAACATAGCAATACCCAAATCAGATGTCTTTATTGCCAAAGCATCATTTACACCATCGCCAACCATACCCGTAAAATTACCAAATTTTTTATATGTCGCAACAATATGGTCTTTTTGCTTAGGTAAGACTCGAGCAAAAATCGTCGTTTCCATAATGACCCGATCCCAATCTTCACCTTTAAGCCTATTTAGCTCGGAACCGGTTATTACTTTATGATGATTATTTATACCGGCTTGCTCGGCAATATATCTCACGGTATGAGGGCTATCACCACTAATAACCTTCAAAACAACTCCATTTTTTTGTAAAAATTTAACGGTATTTTTTACCCCAATACGTAGTTCATTTCTAAGAATAACTAAGCCGACCGGTTTAGCTTTTGGTTTTAGCTTATCAATATCTTTTAATGACAGGCTAAAATCATCAAGCATTGCAACAAGTAAAACACGCTTACCGCTATTTGATAATTCGTAAATTTGATTTTTTTGTTCTTCGGACAATGGCGCAATTTTCTCAATATATTCCGGTGCGCCAATCAACATACTGTATTTATTTTTTCCAATATTAAACCTTAGGCCACTCATCTTTCGAGCCGAAGAAAATGCCAAAACCTGTTCAACGCTATATTTCAAAGACACAGGCAAACCTGCAACCGTAGCATCACCAGTTGCGCTACCATTACTCGTTTCTTTGGCAACAATTCCAATTAACTCTGATAAATTATTC
>CAZTKH010000068.1:0-2689 GCA_964613925.1 uncultured Saccharimonas sp. (SeqCode) | reverse complement strand
ACTACTACGACCGCAAGAGGATACACAACCTGAAGTACTACACATGGGTGGAGCAGCAGGGCAAGACGAGCGAAGAACTCAACGCCCAGTGGTATGACCCGGACTACTGGAAGAGCGTCCACCGTATGGCTGACCTTATCGATGAAAAGATCGGCGAGTTCAACAAAATGACAGGACTGGGAGAATAGCGGATGAGAGTGATCGACCTCAGCTGGCCTCTCACAGACAGAATGATGGTCTTTCCGGGCGACATCCCGCCATCTGTAAGGAAGGGCGCCACAATGGGGGAGAACGGATGGAGGACAACTCTCATCTCTTTGAGTTCTCACACCGGAACTCACATGGACGCGCCTTCGCATATGATTGCCGACGGAAAAGGCCTGGACCAACTGCCCAATGAGACATTCTTCGGTTTTGGCCTGGTCGTGGACGTGAGGGGATGTGCCGGAAGAAGGATTGAGCTGGCAGATATAAATGTAACCTCTTCTCAGATATCAGGTACGGACTTCCTTCTTTTTAGGACAGGTTGGTCCGAAAAATGGAATACAGCGGAGTACCTGACTGATTTTCCTGTCCTCTCTCCCCTCTCCGCTGAATGGCTTTCAGAGAAAAAACTCAAAGGGGTCGGATTTGATGCCGCCTCAGTTGACCCGGTTAATTCGCTTTCAAATGATATCCACAGGATATTGCTCTCAAAAGGTCTAGTTATACTTGAGAACCTGAGAAATCTGGATATGGTGGGATACAGGCCATTTTGTATGGCGGCGCTTCCCCTGTCTCTGGAAGACCAGGACGGAGGCCCCGCAAGAGTAATGGCTGTATTGGAAAAATAGTTTGCTCTATGTATAAACATGATAAAAATCAGTCATCATGTATTTGACGATTACATGATGACTGATTTTCATTAATTTTTTTCATTGCCTTAGGGTCTCGCCTCTTTGACCAGTCCGGCAATCTTTGGATAATTCTAAAGGATTGTCAGTATCAGTTCCCTGATCACCTTGCAAGCGACCGCAGTCGAAACTCCGCTTTGGTCGTAGTGGGGGGCAAGCTCGTTCACATCGCATCCGATAATATCAAGCCCCCTCATGCGGTGGACCGCTGATATCAGGTCTGTGAAAGATACCCCGCCGGGCTCAGGAGTCCCTGTCCCGGGAAATATGGATGGATCAAGCACATCAAGGTCTATAGTGAGGTAAACGGGTTTTCCCATAAGCTCATCAATGACTTCATCCAGGGTGCCGAAGTCATACTTCCTCTGGACGGTGTTTTCCCTTGCCCAGAGATCCTCTTCTCTTGTCATTGAACGTATGCCAAACTGGTATACCTTGCCCTTTACAAGTTCACAGCAGCGTCTGATCACAGTCGCATGGGAAAGTTTTTCCCCCATGTAATCGTCACGGAGATCCGCGTGAGCATCAAAGTGTACTATATTTAGGTCAGGGTGCTTTTTTGCAAGAGCTCTTACAGAACCTAAGGTAACAAGATGCTCCCCCCCGATCATGAGGGGGATCTTGCCGTCGGAAGCTATCTCTGAAGCTGCTTGCTCTATCCTTTCAAGGACCTCGCAGGTGTTTCCGAAAGGAAGATCCAGTTCACCTGCATCAAAAACAGAGAGATCATCAAGATCTTTCTCCAGATATGGGGAGTAGGTCTCAATGCCGTATGATTCATTGCGGATGGCAGAGCCTGCAAACCTCGAACCCGGCCTGTAACTGCATGTACCGTCAAAGGGGGCTCCGAATATGACAAGTTCGGCTTCGCCATAACTGCTTTCGCAGCCGATAAAAACTGCCTGGCAGTTATTCTTTATCCGCGTCATCAAGGAGTTCCTTAACGTAGGTCGGTATGGCAAAGCAGCCCCTGTGGAGATCCGTGTTGTAATACTTCGTCTTTATGCCAAGGCTGTTCCATCTGTCTGCATCAAGATCCTTTATCGGATCCTTTTTCTTGGATGCAAAACCAAAAAGCCAATGACCTGACGGATATGTAGGAATGTGAGCCTGGTAGACCCTTGTGACAGGAAAGAATTCCCTGATCCTTTTGTGGGCCCTCTTCATCGACATTGCGTAACTCTCGTAGTAGGGGCACTCGTGCTGGTTGACGAGTATACCCTCCTCTGCCAGTGCCTTGTAGCAGTTGCCGTAAAACTCTTTTGTGAAGAGCCCTTCTCCAGGGCCGAACGGGTCTGTACTGTCAACTATTATCAGATCATACATGCTGACCTTGTCACGAACGAATTTCAGTCCGTCCTCGTAGTATATGGTGACCCTCGGGTCAGAGAGCCTGGAAGAAGTCTGGGGCATGTACTCAAGGCATGCCTCGACGACCATCTTATCTATCTCGACCATGTCTATTTTCTC
The DNA here is from genome assembly GCA_964613925.1 of uncultured Saccharimonas sp. (SeqCode). Taxonomy (GTDB): domain Bacteria; phylum Patescibacteriota; class Saccharimonadia; order Saccharimonadales; family Saccharimonadaceae; genus UBA1547. Next base: position 326 of record CAZTKH010000068.1, on the reverse strand, counting down.
GATCGTACTGTATCTGGTCAGCTCGCGGACAGTTCCACCGTCACCGGCTCCTATAACAAGGACCTTCTTTATGTCGGGATTCGACGCCATCGGAACATGGACGATCATATCGTGATATATGAACTCGTCCTTCTCCGTAAGCATCATAAGTCCGTCAAGTGTAAGGAAACGGCCGAACTCTTCGGCTTCAAAGATGTCGATCCTCTGAAATGTGCTCTTCGCTGAATAGAGCTGTTTATCTACCCTGATGGAGAACCTTGCGTTTTCGCTGTGTTCTTCCGTATACCAGTATTCCATTTTTTATTCCTCCACTGTCTCGATATTGT
>CAZTKH010000067.1:0-2837 GCA_964613925.1 uncultured Saccharimonas sp. (SeqCode) | reverse complement strand
GGATAGAGCAGATCCGTCCTAAGGATAAGGTTGTAGGTTCAACTCCTGCCCGGGGCACCATGAAATTTGATTTATCAAAAGATAAATCAAATTTCATGGTTTTTTAGTTGGTTAAATTTTCGACTTTATGAAGGTTGTAGGGCGCGCCGCAATGCGCTATAGGGTAACTTTTAAAATCTGTTATTATATTTACATGAGTAAGCAGTCAAAAAATGGCGCAAAACTAGATTTTGTTGGGCAGAGAGAGGGTGAGGAATTATTGTTTGTTTTTCGTCGCCATATGGTTGCAATGCGTAAAGGTTTTTATCTATTATTGGTACCGTTGTTGATTACATCATTACCGATTCTAATCTGGAGTAGTACTATCGAGGATGTTAAGCTATTTTTCTTACCATTGGCCGGCTTTGTTATAGGTTTAATTATGTTTTCGTATCATTTGATGATTTGGTATTTTACCATTTACATTGTCACCGATCAGAGAATAAGACAAATTACTCGTCGTGGTCTTTTTGGCAAAGACGTAGTTGAACTAAAATTATCCAAAATACATAATATTAGCTATAATATCCCTGGATTGAGTGGCGAATTATTTAAATACGGTACAATAATTATTCGAACTTTTGCCGGTGATTTAGTAATCCATAATGTAGATCATCCAGAGGAAGTGTATAATAAATTACAAGACGCGGTTAATCGCTCGGTGGGAAAAAATGACTATGAAGAAGATGTTGAATAAAATAATACAAAAAGTCTCAAAAAACAAAAAAGAGGCTTTACCAAATCGCATAACAAGCGAAACTGTTGCCGAGCACAGAGAACAAATCTTGGCTGGCGGAAGAAAATTTAAATATCCAATTCAATATGCAAAACATAGGTTGGTGATCAACGCCATAATTATTAGTGTGGTTTTTTTAATTCTTATTTCAGTAGTTGGTTGGTGGCAGCTTTATGTCGTGCAAAATACTAGTAGCTTCATGTATAGTATTACAAAAGTAGTACCGGTTCCAGTTGCGTCTGTTGACGGTCGTTCTGTATTATATAGCGATTATTTAACGAGATACATCGGATCAATTCATTATGCTGTAAATAAAGAGCAATTAAATTTAGATAGTGAAGATGGCAAAAGGCGAGCGGCTCATTTAAAACAGCAGTCAATTGACGATGTTATTGCTGAAACATATGCAGCAAAACTGGCCAAAGATATGGATATTTCTATTAGCGATAATGATTTTGAGATATTTTTAGTATCACAACGTCAAGCTAACGGCGTAGAGATGACAGAAGTTGCCTATCAAGCTGTGGTTTTGGAATATTACGGATGGAATTATGATGAATATCGCCATGAAATGAAGAGTAATTTATTGCGTCAGAAAGTTTCATATGAAATGGATAAAGACGCTATTCAATTAGCGAATGAAATTCATGATTCGTTAAAAAATAACCCAAATCAAAATCTAAAAACTTTAGCTGAACAGACTCCAAATAAAGGTGGTTCTAAGGCGACTTACGGTGTTTCTGGATGGGTACCAAAATCAAATCAAGACGGTGGTCGAACTGCCGAGGCTGCTAAACTTGAAAAAAATCAAATTTCTTCGGTAATTAAATCTACCAACGGAAGTGGATATTATATCGTCAAGTTGTTGGATATTAACGACAAACAAGTAAGCTATGAATATATCGAGATTCCTTTAACTGCTTTTGAGTCTCAGCTAAAAAATATTATCTCTGATAGTAAAGTTAAAAAATATATTACAATTCAGTAAATATTTTGCTCAAAATATTTATATAAAACATGTATACTAGATAATGCATGAAATTATCTGATTACACTTACGATTTGCCTGAGAAATTAATTGCTGATCATCCGCCCGAGACTCGTGGAGCTTCTCGTTTATTAGTTTTACATAGGAATACTGGTGTTATTGAAGATAAAAAATATTTTAACATTGTAGATTATTTAAATGCTGGTGACGTTTTAGTTTTGAATGACACAAAAGTAATTCGAGCAAGGCTAAAAGCTTATAAGCAGAGTGGCGTAGAGAGAGAATTGGTCGTGCTAGAAAAACACAGCTTTGATGAAAATTGGTTTTGCCACCGCGTTCTTTATAGGGGAAAATTATCAATTGGCGATAAATTAACTGTTGGAGATGCAAAATTAGTAGTAAAAAATCTTGAAGAGGGCGGCATTGCCTTAATTGATAGCAGCCGTGACTTATTAGAGCTCACCAAACAATATGGCGAGGTGCCGTTGCCTCCCTATATGCATCGGTCAGCCACGGCAATGGATATCGAGAGGTATCAAACTGTATGGGCGATGACGGATGGTTCCGTAGCGGCGCCGACGGCAAGTTTAAATATGACCAAAGAAATTATTGAAGCTTTAGAAAAAAAAGGCGTAATTGTAAAATATTTAACTTTACATGTCGGTCTTGGTACTTTTTTGCCGATTAGAACTGATTTAGTTGAAGAACATCATATGCATCAAGAACATTTTGATATACCAAAAGATACTGTCATGGCAATTCAAGATGCCAAAAAACTTGGTACTCGCGTAGTTGCGCTTGGTACAACGGTTGCAAGAACTCTCGAATATTCAGCTGATTTGTTGCAAAAAGTTGAGAGCGATATTTCTGGTGAAGCTGATATATTTATTTATCCTGGCTATAAATTTAAAGTAGTTGACGGACTTATAACAAATTATCATGCCCCAAAAAGTACCGTATTAATGCTGGCTTCGGCTTATGCTGGATGGGATAATTTATTAAATGCATATAAACATGCTATTAGTGAAAAATATAATTTTTTGAGCTATGGTGATTCGATGTTAATAATATAGG
>CAZTKH010000066.1:0-2870 GCA_964613925.1 uncultured Saccharimonas sp. (SeqCode) | reverse complement strand
ATATTTATGATTTTTGTAATTAGGTAAATCTACATATGAAAAAGGCCTCCAAAATTTGAAGGCCTTTAATCAAGAATAAATAAGAGGTTTTATTGCCAGTTATCTTGCAGCTTAATCTTAAGAGATTTTGCAAGATCAATAAACGCACTTTTGCCGCATAAATATAAGGCAAGGCGGTTATTTTCAGCAATAAAAGACTCAATCATTATATGATTTTGATAATGTTGAATCTTGCCGTTTGACAGTAGCCACCATTCTTCGCAAACAAAACCAAAGACACGACGAGTTTTTTTAATCGACCATGCCTTGAATCGAGTTCCCGTCAGATGATCTGTCAGTATGGAAAATGTTGGCCCTGATAAGGTATTCTGCTGACATAAAATAGCTTGAATGATTTGACATATAATCTCCTCGTCTTCAAATTGTTCTCTTCGTGCTCTCTCGTAGCCGTCTATTTCGCTTTGTCTCGAGCTGTAACTAGACAGATCAGTTGATGACAACCGTTCTTGATAGATACGTGGATAGCCATCCTTCATATACTCACCTCTTCCATTTTTGATGAACATTACTAGATTTATCCAGTAAGGCTGTATATATTCTATAATATTTTTTATATAATGCAATAAAAAAGATCTATATTTAGCACTCTTGACTTGTGAGTGCCAATTTTGTATAATTAAACCATAAGAACAAACTAAAGTTCTTATATAATAATCTTTTAGCAAAGGAGGAAAATATGAGTAAATTAGTACGTTTTGACCCTTTTAGCGAGCTTAATGCTTTGCAACGTCAATTGTTTGGCGAAGATTGGATGCCGTCGATTAAGACCGCTCATTTGCCAACAACTGATGTCTATACTAAGGACGATTCCGAGCTGATTGTTGAGGCGCATTTGCCAAACTTTGATCGCGAAGACGTCGATATTCATGTCGAAGAAGGTTCGTTGATTATTCAAGCCGAAAAGCATGAAAAAGAAGAAGATAAAAATCGTAAATATGTTGTTCGAGAAAGTAGTAGCAGCTTTTATCGTCGTATGACTTTGCCTGATAGAGCAGATGCGGAAAATATCAAAGCTCATTTGGACGACGGCGTTTTAAAGGTTGTTGTTCCGCTTGAGGCTTTACCTCAGCCAAAAAAGATTGCAATTGAGAGCAAACAAGATAAAAAATAATCACAATTTTTAATAAAAATAATACACCCTATTAATTTGGGGTGTATTATTGTATTTAGGATTCTTAATAAACATGGCATCAAATATAGATTTGCAAACATCAAAAAAAGACAATGAAGTTATAGATAATCGGTTTGTGTTATCTGTAAATATAGCGTTGGATTTTTTAAAAAAAATATTTATTTTTTTCTGGATTACATCGTTGATTGGCCATTATTGGGAAGTTTTATGGGCGATTTTTAAGAACAAATTGCTCGGACAACCTTATTGGGGACCGACTGATGTAACGCTTATTCCGGTGGCAGCACCTTATGGAATTGGTGTGATTGCAATTATTGTATTTATTATTCCTTTGATAAAAAAATACAAACTTAATCCGGCGTTTGTTTTTATACTAAATTTTTTTATTGTTGGCCTCATTGAGTATTTATGTTCGCTATTTTTAATATTAGTTTTTGGTGAAAATCGGTTTTGGAATTATTCGAATGATTTTCTAAATATTGGCGGACATATTTGTTTGGTCAATACGTTTGCCTTTGGCGTGATTTCCACTATGTATGTTTATATTCTTCATCCTGTTTTGGACGCTTTTTTGAATAAGCTATCGAGACGGTACTATAATGGATTTTTTTGGGCTATTTTCTCGACTTATATATTTGATATGAGCTACGCTTTTCTAAGATAAGTTTGGCAATAAAAAAGGGCTCGCAATGGCGAACCCCATCTTTAGATTATTGGTGATAAAGATCGATTAACGATTTCAGTGCCTTTCTGTGCCCCGCTTCATCGCCATGGCTTGCAAATCTCGTGATTTGATCATGTTCTTTGCTTCCGTCGCATATCCACCTGCCCCATACTTCCTTTCCACAACTATTGAAGAAGGTAAAAATGAAGCTGGTGTCTGGGCCTCGACGAAGACTTTCAAAGATTTTTTTCGTATCGGACGAATGAACGCTGTCATAGTAATTCTCAACTTGATCGCCGAATTCGGGAAAAGGGTCTCGTAATATCAGATCAATTACGATAATGCGTGGCGATTGTATTGATTTCAAAGCATTTAGAATTCTTTGCTGGTCCATTTTTTCCAGATACAAATACACCACAGCAATGTTATCGTTGGGATATTCTCCACCGATGGTTTTATAAAGCTCGAATAAATTCTTTTTTTCCGAGATAACAATAACATTAACATTCATTTTTAAATTACCTCCTCATGTGGAGTTTAATATAAATAAATTGTTTATTTATATTAAAATTTTTCACCAATAATTATGATAAGGAGCAACTAGGTTTTTTTGTATAGCTAGTATTTTGTGATTATAACATATTTTTTGGTGATCTCACCGGGAATGTGCCTTTGGCACTTCCGCTTGTTTACGAAAAAATGTAAACACTTTTTCGTTTCACTTCACTACACCGAACCCGGATTGTGTTTTTGCTATACAAAAACATTCGGCTTCAATTCCGAGAACAGCATCAAAATAAAATACCCATCAGTTGATGGGTATTTTATTTTGATGCGATTTTACGCCGAAGTCCGAACCGATTTCCGAGAAAATCCCTAAGCTCAGCCTCGACGCCTCTGCCATATATGGCAGAGGCGTCGAGGCTTCGCTCAGGCGGCACAGCCGCCATGTGTCGCTTGAGCGACACATAACCCCACCTAATAACAATTAGTTGACGAATAACCGTAGCCATA
>CAZTKH010000065.1:0-2929 GCA_964613925.1 uncultured Saccharimonas sp. (SeqCode) | reverse complement strand
AATCTTCCATTCCGTTTACGACCCAATCACCATTTATTAGTTTTGCATAATGAAGACTTCCAATTGGCTCACAATTCTTAACGACTACAGATTTCTGGCTATTATCACTCAATATCTTACTCATATTGTTCATGCATTGGCTATATTTTACCGATCTTTTATGGACAACGTCATTTGATACAGCCACGCTTTGGAGATTGTTATAGTCAATTGCCGAAACCATCAAAATCAAGGTTATTAAGCCAATTATTAAACAAAAAGGCTTAAAATTCTTTGAGCCAAAAAAGTTATTTTTTTTACTTTTTAAAGTATATGCAATAGCATAAAAGTAATTAAATGTAATTATTAATATAAGATAAAAATATTGGATATTTTGCACTCTGGTTTCTTGATATAAATTTCCATAAGAATAAGTGCAAGGTGCAAAAAACATAGCAAACACAGCAAGCGAACAAATAATAACAAAGACGGGATTAATTAACCTGAGTTTTTTTATGCGATTTTCAAAGATATTTACAAAACCAGGCGTAAACAAAATTAAGAAAGGAATTATCAGCGTTTTAAACGTAGTCCTAGCTAACATTTCTAACGATAACGGAATGGTCATGGCTAAAGCTTTGACAATAGAAACTTTTTCAAAACCAGATATGCGCGTAAAATTGCCTGGTGCAAGTACGTTAAAAGCAAAAGCAACTCCAAATATTAACAAAGCGATTAATATCACAATGAAATATTGTTTTTTTCTAAAAAATGCATATATAGTTAAGGCTAATAACAATGCACCAATAAACAAGCCGGTGATGTAGTTTGTTCCAGCCAAACAAACCAGCAACAATAAGATTAATGAATATACTATTTTGCTTTTCTTATTTAAATATATAACCAATAAGCCCATTAATATCATAGAAAGAGAAAATGGCAATAAATATAGCATAACCCCCGAATACCAATAAAGCCCCTCAGACACAGAATACATAGATAAAATTGAAACTGATATATAAGAAATACTCAATATAATTGCCTGTTTCTTAGAAATAAAGTTTTTAAATTTTGATAAACACAAAAAGAAAAACGTTATGCTAAATATATAAAAAATCTGAATTAACAATAATGTTAAATTATATGCCTCAAGTGATATAAGTAATGGATTAAATACGCCAATAAATAATGTAAAAAAATTACCTTGCCATGTCATGTAAATATGAACCATTCTTTCCAAGCCAACTTGCAAAAACGTAATAATGTTATATTCCTTACCAAGAAATAGATCTTTTAAGTCATTAATGCCATAAAAATCATCCGCAGCGGGAAAGTTGTATATATTATTAATAAAAACTGGAGATAAAACCGCAATGAATAATATTGTAAATAAAATCAATATTTTATTTTTTGCCAATACAGCACCAATGCGTTTAAATGTCTTTAACATTATAGCTCCAAATCCTAATTATTCTTTTACTTTAATAATACAATAAAACTCATAAAATTAGTTTTATTATCTAAAAATCCAAAAGCGCTTCAAAAAATTTCTACTAAATATCTTTTGAATATATCCCAATAATGATCTATCCGGATTATTTTTATAAAATTCTGCTTTTTTCATCTTTTCCAGCACTTTTTCAATAGACTCATTTTTATACAACAACCTGTGTTTATTATAAATATTTGCATTTATTTCAGACCTATACTTATTAGAATCAGTAATCATAGAGCTTTTTTTCCTTCTATAATAAAAAATTGGCTCTTTTACTACGTCCCATTTGTAGCCTTTTTCAACTAAAGAAAGCCAAAACTCCCAATCTTCAAAACCTTTTCTAAAAGTTTCGTCGTATCCGCCAACTAATTTCCAAGCTTCTTTTTTAAACATTGAAGCTACGGCAATAATATTTGAATATTTAATTTCTTCTTTATTAAATTCTGGCACGACCCATTGTTCATGCGATACGCCAAAAGCCTGAATATAGGGCGTAACTATTGCAACTGATTTATCTTTACTATTAATGAATTTACTAGTTAATTTTTTAATGTAATCTTTATTTATACAATCATCAGAATCTAAACAGACTATATATTCACCCTTAGCGGCGTTAATCCCTGTATTTCTAGCTCCTGGCAAGCCCTTATTCTTTTGATGAATAATTTTTATTCTGTCTCTATATTTATTTAGAGATTTTAAGGTAAGATCGTCTGTACTGCCATCATTTACTGCAATTATCTCGATATTTTTATAAGTTTGTTTAAAAACCGACCTAATTGTATCATCGAGCGTTAAGCCGGTGTTATATACCGGTATTACAATACTTATTAATGGTAAATCCTTCACAATCTCTATTATATACTATCGGCTTTTTGCTTATGCATAATCTTATATGATAAAATATATATAGATGAAAACAGAAAAATATTCAAAAAAACAAAAGAGCCTCGGCATTCGCGCTTTAATAATATGCCTAGCATTTTTATTAATAATAGTAATTACAATTATTTTTTCCTTGAATCATAAAACTATTTTTAACAATCAAGTTAATCAAAATATTGACACTTCATATAACCTATCGCCACCAACAGAAGAACAAAAACAAGCCGGTGAGGATATCAAGAAACAGACCCTAGAAAATAAGTCAACTAATAATGATTTAGGATTATCCTTTAGTTCAATTAGCCAAAACGATAGCCAATTAAAAATCAAAATATCAATTAGTGGTGCGATAACTAATGATGGTACTTGTGATTTAATGCTCGAAAAAGATAGCCAACAATTGAAAATTAGTAAGCCAACTTTTGCACTTACCAGCTACTCAACTTGTCAAGGCTTTGATATTAATACTACCGAACTCTCTAAAGGCGACTGGACTTTAAGCCTATCCGTAACTGTTAAAGACAAAGCATCCACAATTAATAAAACTATTACTTTGGAGTAATAATTTTA
>CAZTKH010000064.1:0-3097 GCA_964613925.1 uncultured Saccharimonas sp. (SeqCode) | reverse complement strand
GGTGTTTTTGGACAAAAATTTGTCGTTAGTAGTGCTGAAAAAAGATATATTGAAATAAACACAGACCTAAAAATTAGTTATCTTGCAGATCTTAAGCAAAAAGAAAGTATTAGCACTAAATCATTTGAAGATAACATAAGACACGGAAATGAAATTAATAATAACATTGGGCGGTTTGAAATTACCATCGAAAACGTATCGCTATACCATAATAAATTGTACTAAATTATTTTTTGCATATTTTAATAGACACACATAAAACAATAAAAATACCAGCAACAGACACAACAATTATTAGCTCAATGTTATTTTTCATACCACCCAAAGACTCTGATATACCTAATATATCTTTATTGATTGAACCGTCCTCAATAAGATTTATAGAAGATAGTGTTTGCGTATTACTATCTAGATTGAGTTCAGCATAATCATTTGCAAAACTATCAACTAAGTCACTTTGTAATGTAGGGTTATCATTACGCGAGTAAATAATTGAGTTGCTATCACTTTTTATATTAGCTTCATGGATATATTCGTCTTCGTCGCTAATACTATTAATTACGTCGCCATTTTTTTGATACTTAATAATCTGATAAAAATCAACACTTTCTCCTGAATAAGACATACCTTTAATAAGCACCGTATGATAACCCTCTTTCAAGTCTATAGGTATGGATATTTTTAAATCTAATATCCCTTCGCCGGTTGCCACATAACTACCAAGTATTATAGGAGTTGAATTGAGTTCTATATCAACATCTGAGTTTGGTAAAAATGTATTTTTAGGTGTTTTAATAGATAAAAATTCAAGATTATTAGGGTCATGTTGTTGGCTAGAAAAGTTGCTCAAAACTAACAATGGATAATTATTATAATCTTCTCCGATCAAATAGCTCGACGGTTGCGGAAGCTCAGTGTTTTTTGGACAAACAGTTTTTCCACTAGGACAATAATTATACAAAGATAAATCACCAAAACTATTGTTTATCTGCTCAGCAGACAAAAGATGGCCATAGGGATTTGGATGAAAACTTTCACTACCGATAAACTTAAACCAAGAAGATTCGCCAGATATACCAATGTCATCGCCAAGCGTAAGGCCATTTAGTGCTATCGGATTTTCTGCACCACACAATGCATGATTACCATAAGATTCTTGAATATCAATAAACCCTATTCCCGCGCTAGCCGCAGATGATTTTATAACCTCATTAATATATTTAACAGATTCAACGATAAAGGTTCTTTCTTCCTTGTTTAATAATAAGCCGCTTAACACATCACAATGATCAAATACATCGACCGGCCTTGGGTAACTAACTGCATATATTTTTGAAGTTGGCGAAGCTTCATGAATTTTTTGATATACATCGGCCAGTTTTGTAAAAAGAGACTGAATTTCTACGGCAAATTGCTCTCGTTTTTGTGAATCACTAGCCCAACTACATGTATCGAAACCAAGACAAGCTTTTAATTTATCGGCAAATCCAATATCATTACCTCCAACACCAACGGTAATTAAATTTGGTAATAATTTTTTTACAAAACCAATTTGTTTAATTCTACCTGGCAATAGATTATCTTCTGCAATTTTTTGAAATTCAGCAACTTGCTTATCATCCAACTTCAAACCATTACTTCCAAGCCTATCCCCCTGCCCAAGATAATCAACCCCATTCCCAACAACATCCCTAACCATAGCCCCAGAGCATGCAACACTTTTTACTAGATTTTGATCATAATTTAAAAAATTTGCGATCATAAAAGGATAGGACCTAGAACTCAGATGACATTTTTCATAAGGCTCATTTGTCCCCTTTAAATAGTATTGGTCGCTATATTCACCCTCGCCGCTTGAATATGAATCGCCTAATGCTAGGTACTTTAATTTTGTACCGACATACTCTGCAGCCCTGATTGATATTGATTTTTTTACAAGATCGCGTGTTTCAATCAACAGATCAACGTTATTTCCGTCACTACTAATTTTTGGCTGCGCGGTATAAAAAACCCTTGAGTCAAATATGCCATTATTTACATATACCGAAGGGCAAGGTTTTTCTATCGGCAAAACATTTGACATTTTCAAATCAGTTACGACATCGCCACACAAACCATCATTTTCAAATATTATCGAAGGCGTATTTAAACCCATTACGACAATCACTTTTCCACCTCCAGAAACAGCAAATTCGCTATGGGAATTCATGCCATATCCATAACTAAAAGACAACGTCGAAATACGTTTCATTTCAAAATTATCAAGATTTAACAAACCTATGCCCTTCTGTATAAACTCGATGGCTAACCAACCACCATCTTCCGAAGCGCCCATTCCACCCACTGGCCATGCATAATCTAATTGATTTTTAAAAATATAATCTGGTTTTGAATTATCAAACCAATATTCAATCTTGCCATTACTCATATTTAGGCTAGAGCTCAATTTATCTGAGAAATTTTTATATACGACCAACGATTGATAATAACCAGCGTTCAGATACTGTTTTGTGATCATTATGTCTGTGTTTGGTAGATACAGGCATGAATCGTATTGAGAACATAATCCATGAAAAACATGCATTTTTTGATCACCTGGAAACTTAACAAAAGCTTCATAGGGAAATCCAAGTCCGTATCCAAAGCTTAAATTGTCACCATTTTCAAGGCATATCTTCAACTTTTCATCGCGACCAACAACATTAACTAAGCTTAGCGAATGCGCACACCCCCACGATTCTAGAGAGTCAACGACAGTAGAGCTAACAACCTTTGGTAGAGATGATATCCAAGAATGAGAACTATTGTCTGTTTGTGCATATAGATAGCTTGTATTCGATATTGCAAAAAATATACTAAAAACAATAACAATGAGAAAATTTACAATCCTAAACCTAAAACAATTATGTAATAATTTTACCATATTTAAATTATATATTAAGTTTTATATAAGCAAGAAATAATATATTGTCAATAAAACAACATCCACATAAACACCTCCTTTGTGTTAAGATAAGCTTAAGTATGAAAGCAATCGAACCACCAGACAGCCTTGATGATTTACGAACATTGCGCCGACCAGGCAAAGGTATACGCA
>CAZTKH010000063.1:0-3211 GCA_964613925.1 uncultured Saccharimonas sp. (SeqCode) | reverse complement strand
AAAGACGAGTGCTTTTGCACTTGATGAGAAAAAAGCATATTTCAAAAAGAAGTGGCAAAAAGAACACGTCTCCCTTTTTGTGATTCTCGGATTGATTTTTGCTACTTCTGTGACGATACCAGTGCTTCTAGATAAAACATGGATGATTGGTTTTTCCGGATTGATTGGACTGATAGAATATGCATATCAGAATAATCAGATGATGATCTATGTAGAGAATCAACTTTACGACTGATCGCAGGAAAATCTAGTAAAGAAGATAATTAGGAATAAATAGGCTAAATAAGCGCGAGGTGAGCTGATGGATTCAAAAATTCGTAATATACAGGCAAGTAATTCTGAGCTAATACGGATTGTGAAAATATCAGAAATGCCTGAAATTAAAAAGAAAGCTGCAAAATGGTTCCACGAGAAATGGGGTGTGCCGCGTACAGCATATCTTGAAAGTATGGAAGCGGCAATAAATAAAGATCCTATCCACGAGTGGTATTTATGTTTGGCTGAGGATAAAATCGTAGCTGGAGCAGGAGTCATTGAGAATGACTTTCATGACAGAAAAGACTTAACGCCAAATTTGTGTGCAGTCTATACTGAGGAACAATATCGAGGAAAAGGAATAGCGGGAAAGCTTCTCGACTTCATCGTTGTTGATAATAAAGAAAAAGGAAATTCCCCAATTTACCTAATTACAAACCACACGAGCTTTTATGAGAGATATGGTTGGGAGTTCTTTTGCATGGCTCAAGGGGATGGAGAATCGGATATGAGTAGGATTTACATTCATAGATAGATGGGAATGACTTACAGAATACGAAGACGAAGTCATAGAGTGGAATATTATTGTGGTTAATGAGATTGATTCTGAGGAGGATAACGAGATGACTTTTCGATTTAAGATTTCTGCTATTTCCGAAAAGTCGCGGTGGATCCATATTCAAGATAATAGTGATGGAGATGAATATAGTTCCTTCGTTTATTTGGTGAAGTATCTTCAGGGCAAGGGTAAGCTACTCTGCGTAGGAGAGGTTCAGTATAGGATAGAGGAAGACCCCTTTGAACTGGTCTATCAGTGGGATTCTTGCTTCGGCATCGTAGTAATTTATAAGCATAAAGACGATATAGATTCTGTACTTTCATTTCTTCAGAGACATATTGATGAGTTAAATAGAAAGTGAAATAGAGGGGGTTGTATCGGCAATGATTAACATAAGGCACCCTACGTTTAATTTCGTAGAGTGCCTTGAATGTTTTATTGCCCTTAGAATTACTTCCACCTCAACCCCCGAGCGAAACGTCTTGTATTCGAAAAATGCTTTCATATCTGAAATCCGTTTTCTCGTTTCGTCTCGTCCGACCTCTCAAGCACTGTACTATTTCCTTCTCGCCGCGAAGACGAAATAATACCTACTTATAGCTCCACATTGACAGAACATTGTTCTCTAACTATAATTTAGCTTAAAGAACATTGTTCTGTAGAGGTGTGTATATGAAAGCGATTAAAGTTGCACTTATTCAACTAAATAACTATTATGAGGATCAAACGGCAGGATTTAATAAGGCAACAGCCATAATAACTCAAGCCGCAAAGCAAGGAATTGAACTGGCCGTGCTTCCAGAACTTTCTGGATGTGGATATATTCCTAATCAATCCATCTGGCAGTTTGCAGAACATACAGATGGAAGGACGGCGCAATGGGCTTGTAAACTCTCTTCTCAATTGAAAATATATATTGGCGCAGGCTTCATCGAGACAGATGGCGTTGATTTTTATAATTCATACTTGATAAGCGGGCCGAATGGAAGAGTATGCGGTATTATTCGAAAAGAAGATGCGGAGTCGTACTGTTTCAAGCGTAGCAGAGGTAGTACATATATCGACACAGGTATCGGAAGGATTGGAATCGGTATATGTGCCGATAATCATTATATTAAGAGACTAAACAGAATGAAGAATTCGAACATCGACTTTATGCTGATGCCACATTCCAGCCCGGTACCATATAAGACAAGCCTGAAAATATCCAAAAAAGATATAGAGCTTTTTGAGAAGCAGCCTTATATGGTTGCGTCAGTATACTCGAAATATCTAAGGACCCCAACAATCTATGTCAATTCAGTTGGTTCTTTTCCGAAGTTTTCCGGAGGAATTTTTGTTAAAGACTTCAACGAAAGTTTTCGCCTAATGGGAGGATCTTTGGCCATTGGATCAGATGCTGAGATAATTGTTAAGATGGATAACGAGGAAGGTTACGCAATCGCGGACGTAAGACTAGCTAAGTCTACGGATTTTCCGGTAAAGCCATCTGTCTATCATGGAAAGTGGTTGCATCCGGGTAATTCAATTTTTCGATATGTAATTATACCCATAGTAAATAGAAAAGCTATACGAAGCTATAACAAAGAACGCAAGGGATATATTGAAACTTTGCAGGAAGGGGAAAATAGTAATGTCAAGAAAACAATCGGAAATGAGAAAACAGGAGTTAATTAATATAGCTATGCGGCAGTTTATTATGCAAGGCTACGATAAAACCTCGATTCGATCTATCGTTGGCGAGGCAGAGGGTGAAATTGGTATGTTCTATCATCATTTTGCTTCAAAAGAAGAAATTTACAAAGTCGTCCTAGAGCAATATAACGCGCAGTTTATCATCAATACAAAGAATATGGTTGAGGAAAATGAAAATCAGCCTTTCTCACAATTATTTGAACGCATTCTTTCATCACTAGAAAGCGCTCTGTCTGAGTATAAAGAAATGAATATCGATATGGTAGATACTCAAATGTTAACGATACTCCATCAGAATACACTTATTTCATTACAACCGATTATTTGTGATCTAATAGACAAATACTCCAAACGAGGTGAAGTTTCTACTCCACCAGGAATTGAAACGGGTCTATTGGCCCAATTCCTTCTCTTTGGAATTAGTGCGGTTATTCACGATAAGACACAGAAAAGCATGAAGGCAAAAAATGAAGCGGTCAAAGCTCTGTCATATCGATTGCTTGGAATTAATACTGTGTTCTAATAAAATAATAATCTAGTAGATTGATAATATCCCTTGGACGAATCTCGTCGGAACTATGGTACTTATACGTAGGTAGAAGGTCGATGTTTATGAAGATATAGACGTGGACAGTGTATTTGGGACACAAATGAAAGGAAAAAAATGAGAAGAGAAGATCGCGAAATAAAAGAAGTAAATGA
>CAZTKH010000062.1:0-3363 GCA_964613925.1 uncultured Saccharimonas sp. (SeqCode) | reverse complement strand
AATACGGGATATAAAATAAAAAAATGGAAAATCAGAATAGAAAGACTTCACTCCCAGATAAGTTATACAGGGGCGTTAAAATGCCGGTTGATAAAATTGGCACTATCGATGAGGTTCGTCCAATAAAGCCGTATCTCCCACCAATATATGATGAAACCGGAAGGCCCTTAGTTGGTGACGGCAATGAATATGGCGTTTATATGTCCGATAATGAGACTATGGTTGACCAAGTATATTCAAATCCAGGACGGGGCGACGGCGATATCATTGAAGGGGTAAAACCTTTTGGCTATGATAAAATAAAACTTCGCAGACCAGCTTTGGGTGTAAAATATGAGATATCTTCGGATGGGTTAGATATTAGGGAACCGTATATAACGCCTTCGCTCAAGGGCCATTATAATAACGGCTATATTGGTCGTGAGTGGATTGCTGATGAAATACCAGAAGGACAATACCGCGTTGCTTCAATTAAGGTTGGCCCGGATGTCATTCATAGTGGTGTTGAGTTTAAGGTTGAGGAATCTATTGAAAACACAGTTGAACTAGTTAAAAAAGAAATTGAAACACGAATGGGGCGATTGGCGATTCTCGGTACTATCATTAATTCAAAAGCTGATAATGGAGCTATGAAGCAGGACATAGATTACTTAAATAGGAAAAAGAACATTGCTAATAACGGAAGCGACATATTACAAAACCTATATGATTATGAATTTGGTCAAAAAATTCAGATAGTTAGGGCTGTAGATAAAACTTTATGTGAAAAATTTAAAATAGAAAAAGATCGGTTAGAAACTATTGGCGAGGTCCGTAGCGAGGAACTTTCAAATATAATAAGCTATAGGCAGACACTTCGTAAAATAGATGAGGACGTTAAATATAATGGCTTAATGCCAGAACAAGCATGTGAGCAGCATATTGATAGATTGGAAAACGAAATATTAAATGAAACCGATCCAGCAAAAATAGATAATGCTAAGCAAGAAATCATAAATTCGAAGTTTATTATGAGCATAATTAGTCAGATAGGCAAGTAAAAGTAGCTATCCATATATTTACTAAAGTCGACTTTACTTTTTTATTAATATTTTTCGGGTTATTCTTATGGCACAAAGGAATAATAGAGTATAATTCGAAGGAGTTAATATGAGCATAGAAGTAAACGTTCACGATGCACAAATGGCAATATTACGGGATTTATTGTTTCATCCGAGTGTTAGTTTTGCCAAATTGCAAAAAAATACCGAAATGAGTAGTGATCATTTTAATTTTCATTTGCAAAAGCTAATTGAACTGAAGTTAGTTGAAAAAGTAGTTAGAGGTACATATTCGCTGACACCAAGAGGCAAAGAATATGCAAATAAACTCGACACTGACAGTAATACTATCGAAAGACAACCAAAAACGGCCGTTATCTTGGCTATTGAGCGAAAAAAAGAAAATCGAACCGAGTATTTGTTTCAGGAAAGACTTAAGCAGCCATATTATGGGTTTTGGGGCTTTCCGACCGGAAAAGTACGTTGGGGTGAAACTATCACTCAAACCGCCGCAAGAGAGCTATTTGAAGAAACCGGCTTATGTGCCAATCATGAACTTGGTGGCGTCTATCACGAATTAGTATATAGTCATGAAACCGGTGAGCAATTAGAAGATAAGATATTTTTTGTCGTGCACTGCACTGATATAAGTGGAAAATTGATTGAAGAATTTGAGGGCGGTAGGAATAAGTGGATGACGAGAGAGGAAGCATTGGCGCAGCCAAAAAAGTTCACTAGTTTTGACATTGAGATTGATATTGTCCATTCCGACGATACTTTTATTGAAAAAAGAGTGGAATATACTAAAGATCTATTCTAAATAAAAAAATACTAAAAAGCGACCAATTTTGCAGTATTGGTCGTTTTTATTATGAATTGTCAGATAGGCATAAGTTTGATATATAATATATAATGATATATAATATATAATATATAAATCAATAGAAACAAAAAATAATGGAACAAAAGCTAGAAATAAATGACGAAAAAATAGACGAAGCTGAATTAAGTGAGGCTGAATATTATGAGCGTGATTCGAGCGAAACGCTAAAGAACCCTAAATACGTTGGCATTAATTTCGATACATCAATGATACTTGATGCAAGATATACTTTGACTGATCAAGAAGCCGAAGTTATATATTCAGCTAGCCCGGCTCAAATTGAAAAATTTAGGCGAGATGAGGAGGTAAAACTCGAGACCTTTATGTCTTATATTGACAGTTTTCGTGGCAATTTGAACCATGCACGTGTTCATGCTTATGGACCGATATCGCCTATGTCTCCAAAATGGGTTAATCGCGAAGGTGGACCAAGTATTAGTCTAGACTTATTGATGCAACTTCGTTATTTAAAAGATAATTGTCCAGATGTTACGGTTGTTGTGCCATTTTATGACGATATCGATGAGAATAATAAACCGGCAAATGTTCCAAAAAGTGAGTTGGCGGCCAGTCGATATATTGGTGCATGTGAGTGTCTTGTCGATAAAATTGGTTACGATATCATTATTGAAATTGGAAATGAAACCAATGTTTGTAGTGAAACAGGCGAGAATTTTGAAATTGATTCTTTTGGTGATCATGTCGATCCGATTGAATATGCGGATTTTTTTATAAAAACTGCCCGGGTATTAAAAAATGAACATCCAAATTTGAAATTATCGCTTGCTGGTACTGCTTGTTTTGATAATAGCTACATTGAGACTGTATTAGCTGAAATCTCAAAATACGAGCAGGTTGATGGGCAAAAATTAGTAGATGTAATAAGCTATCATCCATATGGCAAAGACTCAAACTCAGCGTATTCAATTAGCCAGGGTCAGTTTATTACTGGCAATTTAGATTTTCAGCAACAATACGAATCATTACATCAAATTGCCGATAAGTATGGTGTTAGCTTAACGATTGGTGAAATAAACTATCCAAAAGGCTGCCATCAAGAAGAAGAGCTAGCAAAATTTTTAGATAATGCGGCAAAAATAGGTACAGTATCTTGTATTTGGCCTAGTTATAGCATGCACGAAGGCTAGACTTAAGTTTTTGGTGATCTAAAAAATCATTGAGAGGTTGCCATTTCTAACAACTCAACTAACTATTGCTTATGAAACGAATTTTAGCTTGACTTTTCATGATAAAAATGGTAATATAAAGATAATATAATAATAAAAACAAAAAGGTAAAATAATGATGGAATACATAAATTCCTATGAACATAAAAAAGACGAGCCTAGCGATAATGAAAAAATTAATTTTTCTGAACTAGACTTAAGTAAATCGGAGAATATTGCGATTTGTTCGGTGGCTATTGCTGGTGCTTTGTCG
>CAZTKH010000061.1:0-3493 GCA_964613925.1 uncultured Saccharimonas sp. (SeqCode) | reverse complement strand
TTTGAGTCTCTTAACCCGCACCAATAAAAAATCCCTAGAAAATTGTCTAGGAATTTTTTATTGTTATAGTTATAGATCAATTAAAATACCCCAACTTGCGCAAGTTGGGGTATTTGTACATAGGGGTCTTAAATTGTCAGGATTATACTTTTTGTATAATCCCATATCTCCCCCTCTTGGTGTAATCCGAGACTGTGCCCTCGCGAGTCTTGCCTTTGTTTTCTCCGTCGAGGTACTCGATTTTGACAGGAAAACAAAATCTCCCGTTAGGCTGAGCCGTAAAAATACCTGTTCTGGTGATTCGCCATCTCCAGCCACGGCTGATTGTGATGATGGTGCTGCAAGACCTTGGCAGATCCAGCTCGTCCAACGGTATGAGAACGTTTGGGTTGACATCGGTCACTGTAAATGATTGGGGTTTGTTGATTCTTTTAGGCATTATTATGCCCCCCTTGTACAAATTTCCTCATCGCTAGATAAGGATTTTTTTAATATATCACAAAATACTAAATAAGTCAACATGAGGGTTATATTTTTTGTATTTATTTTACATAAGTAACATAATGAAATTATCAATTTTGTATTTAAAAAGCGAGGGGAACATGGACGAACAGCAAACTGAGCTCGAGAATCAACAAAGCAAAACCGAAAATATAGAAACTTTTGACCAGTCTGAATTAAATAGTGAAAATACTGTTTCTGCGGAACCTATTATGCAAAAGCCAATCGATACAACAGAGCCTGCAAAAAAGAAAAAAGGCGGTAAATTAATTATTGGCCTAATTTTAGTTATTATTTTTGCCGGGCTAGCGGTTGGTGCCTATTTATTATTTAAGGATCAATTTATAAGTTTGTTTACAAAATATGGCGCAGAAGTGTCGCTTGTTAGCGGTAGCGTTGAAGTTAGCAAAGTCGACGGCGTATGGCAAGAATTAAAAACAAGTGATAACGTCGAACAGGGCAATATTGTTCGGGTTAATGGCGATGGCAAGGCGATTATTTCGCTAGATGACGGTAGCGCTATTCGACTCGGCAAGGACTCGAGGGTAAAATTAACATCCTTAAATCCAAATAGCATTGAGATTGCTAATGAAGCGGGTGAAATATACACACGAGTTGTAAAAGCTGATCGTAGTTTTGTGGTAAAGGTTGCGGATGAGTCATATAAATCACTTGGTACGGCCTATAAAACAGTAAATACGACAGATAAAGTTGGTGTGTACGTTTATGAAAGTAAAGTTCTGTCTTCACTTAAAAATGTTGAAATAGCACAGGGTAAAAAATTATTTAATAAATATGTTGAGGATGCTTCAATTGTTGGTAAGATCCTTGATATTGATAATTCAGAGATAGAGAGCGATAACTTTGTAAAATGGAATCGCGATATTGATTTACAGAACGAAGAGTTCAAACAAAAAATGGGTGTATTGGAACAAAAAGTTGCTGAGGTAAAGACAGAAACTGAACCAACTCCAGAACCAGAGCCAACTCAGACACAAACGCAGACACAAAATAATCAAACTCCAGCAATTAGCTTGTCTGGATATGCTACAGAAGATGGTATATATGTTACTTGGTCAAAGCAATATGTTAGCACGCCAAATGGTTTTAAGGTTGTTTATAACAAAACTGGCTCACCAGTTTACCCAGGTAGCTCTTATAATTACCTAAGTGATAGTGAAGCTTCAAGTGACAAGATTGATTTAACTGATGGCGGAACCTATCATATCCGAGTCTGTCAATATCTTGGTGGTAGCTGTGGTGTTTACTCAAACGAAATAGTTGTAACTGCGCCAACTGTTGCTGATGGTGTTGTTAATTCAATTTCATTAGTTTCAACTGGCGGTGCAAATATATCTTGGACTGTTGATGGCGTTTCTGATGACGGCTTTAAGGTCGTTTGGTCAAAGACAGCTAATCCTGTATATTCAAACCGATCAGGTGATAAATATCATTATAATAGTTCACCTTCGTGGTCAAGCGATACTATTACAGCTTTTGATGAAGCAGGAACATATTATGTTAGAGTTTGTGAGTATCTTGGCGGTCATTGCGGTGTTTATTCTAACGAAATAACAGTCACGCTTTAATAAAAATTACTAAGAAAATAGCGATATAATTGCGGCTATTCCAGATGCCGACATTATGATAACTACAGCCCATCCGAGTATTTTTGAGATTGGTTTGCTAGACCATTTTCCCATAATTTTCTTGTTGCTACTTATTAACACTATAGGTATTAGTACAAGAGGTGCGACAATCCCATTTGCTACGGCGGAGTATATTAATACTTTGATTGGATTAAGCCCAATAAAGTTTACGCATAAACCTAGTAGCATTGAAATAATGATAACTCCATAAAAAGCGTATGCTGACTTGAGCTTTTTGCTTAGTCCCTCGCGCCATTTAAAGGTTTCTGCAATGGCATAAGAGCTGGAACCGGCTAAGACCGGAATTGAAAGCATACCTACACCAACAATGCCAGCAGCGAACAAGAGATAGGCAGTGTCGCCGGCAAATGGGCGTAATGCTTCAGCGGCCTGAGCTGCTGTATTAATGGTTGTTATTCCATTTGGAAATAGTATGGCGCCACAGGTTGCGATTATAAAGAACATGACAAGATTGGAAAAAAACATTCCTGACCATACATCTATTCTCATTTTTTTTATTTTTTTGTCATCAGGCGCTTGTCTTAGGGCGATGTTGGTTTGGCCGCTAGATATTTCTTCTTCTATTTCTTGGGACGATTGCCAAAAGAAAAGGTATGGTGAGATGGTTGTTCCAAAGATTGCACAGATAATTAGTAGCTGGTCTTTTGAAAAAGTTATGCTTGGAGACAAAGTGCTTTTTGCAACGTCCAGCCAATTAATATTTGCCAAAAAAGCTGAAATTATATAGGCAAACAAAACCAAGGCCAACCACTTTAGGTATTTAGCGTATTTTTTATATGGTACAAAGATTTGAAAGGCGATTAGTAGTGCTGTTATGGCTACTATTATTATTAAATAATTCCAATCTGGATTTATTAGTCTGATTGTTTCGGCCATCATTCCTAAATCTGCGCCGATATTGAATGCGTTAGCCGCAAACAGTAGTGTGATTAAAAAAAATAATATTTTTTTGGAAAAATGTGTTCGAATATTTGCCGCCAAACCACGTCCTGTTACAAGGCTGATGCGTGCGCACATTTCTTGAATAGCCGATGCTAGTGGATAGGTTATAAAAGAAAGCCATAGTAAATGAAAACCATATTGAGCACCTGCTTGGGAATAGGTCGCAATACCAGAAGGATCGTCATCCGCGGCGCCTGTTGTTAAGCCTGGGCCAAGAGTGTCCCAATATTTTTCAGTGCTTTTGGCGACCTTACTAGATTTGATTTTTCGACTAGTTTTTTCAGTTTGCTCAATAGTTTTTTCTAATAATTCGGCTGGTGCTTCGATTGTTTTTTTGAAAATATTTTTTGGCATAGTGTTTTTCTTATTTTTTATAATTA
>CAZTKH010000060.1:0-3603 GCA_964613925.1 uncultured Saccharimonas sp. (SeqCode) | reverse complement strand
CATACCATATTTTTTAACTATACGCAAACAAAACAGCCACCAAAATCAGTGGCTGTCAGCAACAATAAAAATTTAAAAACTATATATCTAGCTCAGGACCAAAATATAAACTTGAATCAGAAGAGATACTATTAAACTTTGCCAAACGACTTGTTACAAATTCGCCCAAAGAACGAGAGTCGGTTGGCCTATCAAAACACTCGATATTTTTTTCCGTTGCTTTCACCACAAAGCTTTGTTCTGATTCTGTTTTCATTTTATTATTTCCTTTTGTTTATTTTTATTGTTTAGTAATACTATTTAAGCATAAATTGTATAAAAATGCAATACCTAAATGATAAATTGTCATAAATTTTTGACCATTTATTCGTGTTTATGCTATAAATTATAGTGAGGATAATAGTAAAACAAAAAAATGGATATAATAACTTCTTTGGCCATCATTGCACTTGCGGCATTGATACACGCTAGTTTTCAACTAAGCGTTAGTATGTTAACGCTATTAAGTTCTCATACCATTGGGGCAAAAAAATCACATAAAAAATTACTACATCTTACCAGTAGCTACATCATTGGTGCGATATTTATGACTCTACTACTTTTATCTTTTACCACATTAGTTTTTTACAATTTCTTTGGCTCAAACCCACCACAAATTATCTGGGCTGCAATCTGTGGATTATTGCTTGGCGTCGCAGCATCAGTTTGGTTATTCTATTATCGCCGAGAAAAAGGCACAATGCTTTGGATTCCAAGAAGCATTGCCAAATATCTTACCGAAAGGACAAAGGCGGTTACTATTGGCGCAGAGGCTTTTGGATTAGGACTAAGCAGTATCATTGGCGAATTGTTATTTATAATCGCACCAATTGCCTTAAGCGCCCTGGTAGTTTCACAACTTCCCCCGCTATGGCAATTGGTTGGACTAGCAGTCTATATTTTTATATCAGCAATTCCCCTATTTATTGTCTGGGTCTCTGTAGGTAGTGGCCATAGTTTAAGTCGAATTCAAAAATGGCGCGAAACCAATAAATATTTTTTGCAATTTACAGCCGCTGTTGGATTGATAGTTTTGGGATTCTTTGTTTACGTCAATGAAATTTTAAGTGTATTAATTGGAAAATTATAATATGACACACCAAATTTCCGTTATTAGTACCAGGAATCCTTCGAAAGTTAATGTTTATGATCGTGCTAGGCTGCGAGCTAGCGTGATTACTGCTTGTTTAAGTGTACGAACACCGGAATTACAAGCCGAGAGTACCGCCGAAAAAGTTTGTAATGATTTTGAAAAATGGCTAAAAAACAAACAGGAAGTTACAACCAAAGACATAATTACCGTTTCGTCAAAAATTCTTCAAAAATATCATACCGAGGCTGCCTATATTTACGAACAGCGCCATATAATAATCTAAAACAAAAAAGGAAAAATCAATCATGGGTAAAAAATACGAATTCGACTATGACTTAATTGTTATCGGCAGTGGTGCTGGCGGTAGTGCGGCGGCAAATATCGTCGCAAGCGAAGGTAAGCGCGTGGCAATTATTGAATCTGACACTTTTGGTGGCGAATCACCAAACTGGAGCGATGTGCCAACCAAAGCACTCTTACACGCAGCAAATCTATACGACGAGGCAATTCATGGTTCAAAATTTGGACTAAGGTCTTCTACCATCGGTTATAACTACCCTTCTATTCGCAATTGGAAAAACCTTGCCGTCAAGCGCACTGGTGCCGGTAATAATCGCGATTATTATGAGAAGCAAGGCATTAATACCTTTTTGGGATTAGCTCATTTTATTTCACCAAACGAAATTACCGTAAATCGCCGCCACCTATCGGCCAACCATTTTTTGATTGCCACCGGTTCACATTGGTTTATTCCTGAAATTACTGGTCTTGATAGTATTAGATATTTAACTCCACGAACAATTTTAGAAGAAATTCGTCCACCAAAAAGCTTGATGATTATTGGCGGTGGCGAAAGCGGTGTTGAAATTGCTCAATTAATGGCAACTTTTGGAACCAAAGTTTATATTGCCGAAAAAGCCGAGCGTTTATTGCCAGATCATGACAGCGAAGCTGGTGAATTATTAGCCAGAATTTTGACCGAGCAAAAGGGCGTTAGCGTCTTAACTCAATCACGCGTAGTATCAATAACAAAAGAAGGTTTATGCAAAAAAATTATCATATCGCGCGCTGGCGTTGAAAAATCAGTTAAAGTTGATGAAGTTTTAATCGCAACTGGCCGAACACCTACTGTCGATCTTGGCTTAGAAAATGCAGGTGTTATTTATAACCAATCTGGCATTACAGTTAATAACTATTTGCAAACAAATATTAAACATATTTATGCAGCCGGTGATGTTTTGGGTCGAAGCAACTTGACGCATAACGCAATCTTGGAAAGTCGCATTGTGGCCAATAACATCTTGCGTCGCAACAAAATAGAGCCAGACTATACCGCTACACCAAAGGTAATTTTTACAAATCCAGGAATTGCTTCAGTTGGCTTGTCCGAAATGGATTGTTTAAAACGCGATTTATCAATCAAAAAGGCCATGGCGACACTTAATATTATAGGGCGAAGCAATACTTCAGATTTTCGCGACGGTTTTGTAAAGATTATAACTGATAAAAAAGGCGTTATTCTTGGTGCCACAATTGTCTGTCCACACGCTGGTGAAATGATTCATGAATTGGCCTTAGCTGTTAAGTTTGGGCTAACCGCCGCTCAAGTTGCCGAAACACCTCATGCCTTTTTATCTTGGAGCGAAGCCATTCGCGTTGCTGCCGGAAAATTAAGCTAATTAAGACAAATAAAAATAACTGTCAACCGATAGTTATTTTTATGGTTGCGGGGGTTGGACTTGGCGTAGTGAAGCGCAAAAAAGAAAGTATGCTTTCTTTTTAAGCAAGCGAAGGAGCCGAAGGCGATACCAGCGAATTTCTAAATCAAAGATTTAGAAATCAGTGGGTTAAATTCACTCTAACAATGAGATGTAATCTGGTTTATAAAATAAAAACGACCACATATAGTGATCATTTTTATATGGTTGCGGGGAGTGGATTTGAACCACTGACCTGATGGTTATGAGCCATCCGAGCTAACCAGACTGCTCCACCCCGCGATACTAAATTGTTTCATGAACTCTGGTTTTTGTTCATCATAACCAATAGTTATGAGCTATTGACTATCGGGGAGCTAACCAGACTGCTCCACCCCGCGATGCGTTTTCTATAATAACAGACTAGTAATAAATTTTCAAGATAAAAAACTACTTACCAAGATTTTTAATATTTTTGCCCGACAAGAAATCCACCCATTGCCAAAAATTACTTGTTTGTTCAGGTCTAATGGTTTTATCCGCTATCGTGTCATCTTGACTTATGTCTTTTTTTGCCAAATCATCAGTCAATATCAAAACGCTCTCGCCAGCATAACCAAGCCCCAGTCGTTGCCTCACTGCCAATTCTTTATACTCATCAGTTTTATAGTATCTTTGCTCTAATGAGGCGCTGGTTTTATCTAATTGAGCCAAAACTAATTCTCTTGACTTATCTTCAAGTTTTTTTTGCAAAAAATAATTCCTGTCCATAGA
>CAZTKH010000059.1:0-3793 GCA_964613925.1 uncultured Saccharimonas sp. (SeqCode) | reverse complement strand
AATATCACACAGCTTGGCAAAATTATTATCAAAAATATTACGCCGGATATTACGCCCATAGCCTCAAAAATGCTCAACAAAAATTATCATCTCAATATGGAAACTCCGTTGTCGGGCAAAAACCACCAACCAAAGAAGAAGAAATCTTTGACCTCCGCCAAAAACTTATTGGCAAAGTAAAAAATTCCGCTAATAAAATCCATAAAAGTCGACATTTTGTGCCGATTATCGCCGGGCTTGTTGCTGTTTTGATTTTTTTGTTTTTACAATATAACCAACTTGTCATCGCAAACGTTGTTGCGTATGTAAGCCCAGGGAGTATCGATCCTCAAAATATAATTTTGGACCCAAATAGTAAAATTGAGGTCGGCTCAGAGTCAAGACTTATAATTCCAAAAATTAATGTCGACGTACCGGTCATTTACAACATTAGCAATGATTTTGACACACAAATGGAGGCGATGGGTAAAGGAGTGGCGCATTTTGCGATTCCCGGCGCAAATAGTCACCCAGGAGAAGTTGGTAACACAGTTATTGCAGGGCATAGCAGTAGCGATTTATTTGATAGTGGTAAATACAAATTCATATTTGCACAACTCGACAAATTGGTTGTAGGTGATATTATTTACGCAAATTATAATTCCAAAAGATATACATATACGGTTACAAAAAAAGAAGTCGTTCAACCAAGTAACGTAGGCGTTTTGGTCTATGACACAAAATTACCGGTTATGACATTAATAACCTGTACGCCGTTAGGAACTGCCATAAACCGCTTATTAGTTACCGCAGAACAAGTCAACCCAGATCCAAGCAAAGCTACCGCAACAAAAGACACAAACAAGACAGGTGAGACTAGCTCAATCCCTGGAACGTCAAAAACATTACTTGAAAGATTATTTAGCGGCAACTAAGGCAAGACAACGCTAACTCGTTGAAGATCATAGCCGCTATCTTTTGACTTATTCAAACTATAAATATATCTTCCATTAGTCGACAAGGAAATACTATTACCAGTAACCACGTTATTAATTGTGTGACTATTAGCACCGTCAAACTCTCTGATAATTAGACTGCCATCACGATCCGACAACAGATAGCTGCTGTTGAGCCATCTTAATGAAAATGTATCACCATTGCCGCTAACTGACGAATAATTCAATGTGCGGTATTCCAAATCGTAGCTTGAATAATCTGGTCCGTCCTTCAACAGAACATACTGTCCAGATGGGTTAAAAGATATGTTATTAATCGAATGATTTACTTTAAATTTAACAAAATCTTTTATATTAATCTCATTAGTTGGCAAAGAAAAACTAAAATATAATATTTCAACATCTTTATCATTCGAAATCGTAAAGTAATATTCGTTATAATACATTGCTAACGCACATTGTAATTTCGAAACATCCGTAGCCTCAAGATTTTTTATGATATACGGCTTATCATCACCATCGCGATAAAAGCCAACTAAGGCTTTTTTAGTTGTTGCATCAAGCCCAATGTAGTAGAGCATGCCAGATTTATAGATATCAAATCTAGATACGCCATTAATCAAGGGCCTAGAAATGGTGCCGGCTGAAATATCAATTTTGCGAATATCGCCTTTGTTTAGCACGTAAAATACATTTACATCAACTCCAGAAAATTCAATATTAGAGATTTCAATGTCTAATAGTTTTGTGATGTTTTTTGTTTGCTGCGGCTGTTGTAAATCGACAACCAACCATTCATATTTTTCACCATAGACATGCTTTACAATGACATATCTTTCTCCGTCTTCCCATTTATCAATATAAAAACTATGCGCAGTACCGGTTGTGTCTGGCTCGCTGTACAAAGTTTTTGGAATTGTTATAGTGGTTTTTTTGACAATATTTGAATTTGTATCAATTAAATCAAAGGCGGGTTTATCTAACTTGCTTTGCACAATGATGTATCTGCCGCTAATTGACGCAGTAGTTTTGTAAATTTCAGAGTAATTTGCTACCGATTCCGTCGTTAATTCTTCTGGAATAAGCATTGCGTAATTTAACCAAGAAAGAATACCCGATTTTACATTTACAGTTTTTGTCCAAGTCTGATAACCATCTAATGACATGGTTATTATATGTTCGCCATTTGATACAGTAGTATCACCTGGAGTGCGGATATTTAACGGTTTACCGTCAACAAATACGTTTGCACCAGCAGGCGTTGAATTAAATTGAATCATCGCATATTGTTCAATTTGGCGATCATTTAAATTAAATCTATACCCAAGAGTGAATAGGATAACATAACTAGCGATTATTATTATCGAAAGAATCATTACGACGTATATAATAATTCGTTTAATGAACAGTTTTTTGCTTAAAAGCTTATTGTGCATATATGACATTATAGCGTCGAATGGCTTTTTTAACAAAAACATCCTTGTATATTTCCATATATAATCTTAAAATTACTATATAGGTTGTCATAAGACATAAACATTTTAATGCGAGGAATAAATGAATAACGGTAAAAAAAGCATGGCAGACATTCGCCATCATACTATTAAAAAACCACTGCCCGTAAGCGCTGTTCCGTATCAAAAACCAGCAAAAAGCACTATTATACTTGGTGTTAAAAAACCTCTCAATATGGACATCGCCAAGAGTCAACATATTCGTCGCTTTACTACCAACAAACCAACTTCCGAGTTAAAACCAGCCAGCCCAATAAAACCAATTAGCTCAAAACAAATTACAAAAAATACAGACATAAAACCAATTCCGCATAAACTAGTTAAAAACATTGTGACTAATAATTCAGTTATTCCAACTTCGCCAACTAATGCTAAAGACATCAAGGATGCGGCAATTGCAGAAGTTTTTCAAACCATATCGGATCGACGTAGCAAAGAACGTGAAATCGAAAAAAAGCGCATTCGAATGGTAACAATCATTACAACAGCTATCGCAGTTTTTGGAATTATAATATATTTTTTGTACATTAGTTTGCCAAGTTTATCTATTGGTATAGCAAACGCAAAGTCGGGCACTGAGGCATCTCTACCAAGCTTTACACCAAGTGGCTATAGCCATAATGGATTAGCCTACAACGAAGGCTCTGATATAATTATTAATTTTAAATCTACCTCAAACGACAAAAATTTTAGTCTAAAACAATCAAAAAGCAGCTGGGACTCAAGTGCGGTAAAAAACATGGTTAGTAAAGAATCCAACAACCAATTTACGACTACTGAAAAAAACGGGCTGACAATTTTTACATACAATAAAAACACCAGCGCTCTTTGGGTAAATGGTGGAATTTTATACAGGATATCGAGTAATTCATCGCTTGATATTTCTGATATTAGCCAAATCGCATTAAGCCTATAGAGACTTCGCAGACTGACCTCACTGCATAGCGAACAGTCCAACTTTTAATGATATAATAGTCATCATATGACAACTATTCGAACTCGTTTTGCACCAAGCCCAACCGGCTATATTCACATCGGCAATGTCCGATCAGCTTTATTTCCATGGCTGCTTGCTCGCCAACAAGGCGGTAAATTTATCCTGCGCATCGAAGATACAGACCAGGCTCGCTTTGTTGAAGGTGCCACTGACTTAATTATCGACACGCTAAACTGGCTTGGTTTAGATTGGAATGAAGGGTATGGCAAAGGCGGTGATTTTGGACCATATATTCAAACTGAGCGAAGAGAACACTACCTAGCTTGGGCTCAAAAATTGATTGACAAAGGCTTAGCTTACGCCGACCCATACACTCCAGAACAAGTTGAAAAATTCCGAGAAGAAGC
>CAZTKH010000058.1:0-3923 GCA_964613925.1 uncultured Saccharimonas sp. (SeqCode) | reverse complement strand
GCTGAAGGAGATAATATTGTTGCTGATGGGGTAGTAGTGGAACCTGTTGGAATCTTGCACATTGAAGTTTGGCAATTTTTTATTTCACCAACATTATCATACTTAGACATAAACATATCAAGGCCACCAGAACCATAACTATCAGTTCTTCCAGCAATAAGAAACCCGCCATCGGTCGTTATAACAACTGGTCCACATTCTTCAAGAGAGGCACCGCCCCAAGTTTTACTCCAACTTAATGTACCATTAAAAGTATATTTTGATATAAATATATCCTCACCGCCAGCGCCAAAACTATTAGTATAGCCAGAAACCAAATATCCATTGTCGTTAGTTGCAGTAATTGACTGACCCCAATCACTATTTAGTCCACCCCAAGTCTTATTCCAACTAAGGTTACCGTTAGCATCATATTTTGCTATCACCATATCCTCATTAGCAATACCGAAGCTTTGCGTCATACCAGTAACCAAATATCCACCATCAACCGTTGAGACAATCGTATGACCATGATCCTGGCCTGATCCACCCCAAGTCTTATTCCAACTGACCTTGCCGTTAGCAGTATACTTTACTACAAACATCTCATTGCTACCAGCGCCAAAACTATAAGTCTCGCCGCTAACCACATATCCACCGTCTCTTGTAATAGCAACGGATAAACCCTTGTCGGTTGCGGCGCCACCCCAAGTCTGACTCCAGCTAAATTCACCATCCTTGGTATATTTAGCAATAAACATATCATTACTACCAGCACCAAAGCTCATAGTTTCTCCCGTAACTATAAATCCGCCATCGCTTGTTAAAACCATGTCATGAGCATGATCAATACCAGTTCCGCCCCAAGTATTATTCCAAACAAGAGCGCCGTCCTTGTCAAATTTTGCAATATACACATCACTGCTACCGGCGCCAAAACTATTAGTCTCGCCAGAAACAACATAACCACCATCGTTCGTTGCCACAACCGCATTAGCAGCATCCAAAGCAGACCCACCCCATGTCTTACTCCAATCTAGAGTACCATCCTCTTTATATTTAGAAATAAACATATCACCATTACCCTCACCATAACTATTGGTTTGACCAGTAGCTACATATCCACCATCCCGCGCGGCAGCAATTGACAATCCCACATCAGTAGAATTACCACCCCAAGTCGAGACAAACGATGTCTTATAAAAGCGCACTGGTTTAGTATCATATGAAGCGATACGATAATTAACATCGCCATTGCTGGCAGTTAAAACATACTCATTTTTAGGCATATCAAAATAATAAGAAAAAGTATTGCCTTTTGTTGCACTTACGCCTTTGCCATTATTGACATCATTCAAATAGTTTGGATAAACTTGGTGTGAACTCTTATATTCTCCTAGATACCGAGCAGCGCTGATAAGATCCTGTTTTATGCTAGTTTCTTTTGCCTTGTTAGCTATACCAGCATAAGAAATTGCCATAATAGCCGTTAAAATACCGATAACAACGATCACTACAATTAATTCAATTATCGTGAACGCGCTGCTTGATTTTCGTAATTTCATAATTAAGTCATCTTTTTTAATTTTATCAAAAGAATTAATATTTTTCATTATAATATTAAAATGGATCAACGACAGCGCTCGGTGCAAAAAGCCAATCTGTATTATTATTTCCGAGTCGACCACCGACACCCCAACAAAAAGATTGATTATTATTTGCAATTGCACACGTATGATTATAGCTAATAGCTATGTTTTTTATACTAAGCCCCGGCATGTCGCCTTGGACTACGGCTGTCGGCAAAAGATAATCACCACCAATACCACCCATACCGATCTGACCGTATGAATTACCGCCCCAACAATAGCCATGGTCATCAGACGATATAGCGCAAGTATGGTCTCCTCCGGTTGCGGATATAGATTTTACATTAGGAGTCGGCATATTACCCTGTAAAATTGCCTGCGGTGCCGGCCGCTCAACCTCAACACCAGGGTCGACGGTAGTACCATTACCAAGCTGTCCGCGATCATTTCGCCCCCAGCAATATGCTTGATTATTATCTAGAGCAATAGCACAAACATGATAAAGCCCGGAAGAAATCGATTTCACTTTAAGACTTGGCATTTCTCCTTGTAAAATTGCTATTGGCGAAGAAGGATAATATCCCCAACAATATACATTATCATTACTAGCTATCACGCACGTTTTTCGATTTGCTAAAGATGCTGCTTTAATCTCCAAATTAGGCATTTCTCCTTGCAAAACTGCCACAGGGACATTACGGTTCGTCGTAGTACCATCGCCAAGCTGAGACACACTATTCGCGCCCCAGCAATATAGGCGACTATTAAAGTTAATGGCACATGTTCTATATGGACCAGCATAAATAGCTTTTACGTTTAGGTCAGGCATAGCACCCTGCAAAACAGCTTTTGGAGAAAGTTGGTCATTATAATGGGCAGATGTACCATCGCCAAGTTGTCCGTCATAATTATCACCCCAACAGTAGGGATGATTGTCAGATCCAATTGCGCAAGTATGGGTATTTGCCATAGATATATCTTTAATTGCCAGACTCGGCATCTCGCCTTGTAAAATAGCAGTTGGAATTAGTTTTGAATCATCAACAACACCCGTACCTAGGTCGCCGTGGCCACTATCATATCCCCAGCAATATGCATGATCATTATAAGCAATTCCACAAGTACGCGACACAGCATAACTTATAATCCTTTTCCATCCTGAAGTGATTGGCTCCTCGCCACCGCCACCGCCTGCGCCACCATCATCATAACCCACAGGTAATAGATGGCCCGGACAAACTCCTGGAGTAGGAACGCCATTTTCGGAAGATAAGAAATATGCCAAAGTGCCAGAGGTTTCAGATAGACAATAGGTTGAACCATTGCTGGTATATTCATAGGTGTTATTGGGACTAGCTTTCAAACCTTTTCCGTTATCAGCTGCTTCTTTGGTAGCAGGATAACTGTCATTGTTAGTTTTATCTATAGCTAATTTAATAGAAGAGTTTTTAAGATCAGATTGTAAGCTAGCAATAGTAGCCTTGCGATTCATGCCGACATAGGATGAGGCAATAAGTGCAGCTAAAATAGCAATTACTACTATGACTATAAGCAACTCGACGATTGTAAAACCAGAGATTGTTACATTTTTGTTTTCATTTTTAATTACCATAATTGCAAGTAATTCCTTTTTTGGTTAAACGCAATTAAATAGATTAATCATGTTTAAATATTTGACTTATGTACATATTGTAGCATAAGCAAAATAAAAAACAAGCCTATTATATTTTCTATTTATAGCCCAAATTATGGTGCTTTAGACCAAGGCGTAGCCATACTACCTAATTCAACCTTAACGTTTTTTACCGACAAGATATTACCAGTTCCATAGGTTCCATAAAAAGCCAACATTGATTGAGCCATTGATAAATTTGTTGCAACTGGTGTGAACGTAGCAGTTTGTCTTACGTAAGAAGTTGTCACCGGAAAATTTACTTGAAACCCATATCGTGCACCTGCGCCATTTTGCATATATACTTGAGCTGTATTTTTAGTCGTAATATCTGCGGATTTAACATCGAAACTGATCGTATATTAAACAAGTCCGTAATTGTCAAAAATTAACGCCAGATCAGCATATTGGACAAACTCATTTAAACCAGTTTTTTCAATTGATGTATCGCCAGTTAATAAATTTTGCCCAGCGACAGTAATAGTGCCATTGCCACCAATTGCATAAGATTGAGAGCCATTAGTCGTTGTTAACCTAAAAGTCGGCGGCGCCAAGTTATTACTAACTGAATATTGAAATGTATTGTCGCCGCTAGGTTTTAAACAAATTTAATTTAATCCCGGATTTGGACAATTGTTGGCTGTTGGATATATGCCATTTTCCGCATAAAACATCTTTAATTT
>CAZTKH010000057.1:0-3974 GCA_964613925.1 uncultured Saccharimonas sp. (SeqCode) | reverse complement strand
AGAACCACGAGCTTCTGAAGTTAGCTTATGATAGCTATCTTGCTAACTCTCGCGCTGTTTCTGCAACAACTTTACAACGTGGCGAAGTTCGCGGTGGTGGTAAAAAACCATGGAAACAAAAGGGAACTGGCCGTGCACGCTTCGGCTCAAGCCGAAACCCAATTTGGCGCGGCGGTGGCGTTGTTTTTGGACCACGCGGTAATGAAAACTATACCAAAAAAATAACAACAACCAGCAAGCGCGTTGCTGTTAGACAAGCGCTTTCACTTGCAAATAAAGCTAATAAAATCATCGTTGACTCATTTAACTTTGTTGAAGGTAAAACTAAAGAAACTACCGCTTTGCTTGCTAAGCATAATATTGACTCACGAAACTTTGTTTTGATCGTTGTTGATCAAAAAGATGATATGTTAATGCGTGCTACAAATAACGTTTCACAAGTTAAGGTCGTCAAGGCTATGTACTTAAACGTATTTGATATTTTGAATGCCGATAAAACAATCATCAGCGAAAAAGCCCTTCCTATTATTAGCGAATGGTTAGGCAAGGAGGATAAATAATTATGAAAAATTTAATTAATGTTACTCCACGCGCAACCGAAAAAGCTTATGCAAAGTCAAAACAGAATGTATATGTATTTGATACACCTTTAAATGCAAATCGAAATGATATCATTTCTGCAGTTGAAGAGCAATTCAAAGTAAAAGTAACTGGTATTAAGACTTTAGTACAAAAAGGTAAGGCTGTCCGAGTTTCTCGAGGCAAGCGTGCTCAACCTGGAACAATTTTCCGTAAGGATCTTAAAAAAGCCTATGTAAAACTTGCTAAGGGTGACAGTATTAAAGTATTTAACGAAGAAGAAGTTGCTCCAGTTGAAACTAAAGCAAAAGCCGTTAAAGCTGACAAGAAGCCTTCGACTACGCTCAAGGCTAATAAGGAGAAAAAGTAATGTCAATTACTCAATTTAATCCAACTACACCAGCTCGTCGCGGTATGACAAGCCAGGACATGAGTGAAGTAACTACGAATAAGCCATTAAAAAGCTTACTTAAGAGTAAAAAACAAAATGCCGGCCGAAACAACACCGGACGAATTACGGTTAGACACCGTGGTGGTGGCGTAAAGCGTCATTATCGTCTTGTTAATCATAAATTAGCTCCAGGCTTGGTCGCAACAATTGAAGAAATTGAATATGATCCAAACCGAAGTGCTCGCATTGCACGTGTTAAAGATCAATTTGGTCAATATCACTATGTACTTGCAGACACTGCAATGGAAAAAGGTAAAGTTATCTCAAGCGGTGCTGATGCTCCAATTGAGGCAGGTAATCGTATTCCGTTGTCAAAAATCCCAGTCGGTTCTCAGATTTATGCTATTGAAATCACTCCAGGTAAAGGTGCTCAGCTCGTTCGTTCAGCTGGCGCTACTGCACAGTTAATGGCTAAAGAAGAGGAATATGCACAAGTTCGCTTACCATCAGGTGAAGTTCGTCGAGTTCGTATCGAATCAACGGCTTGTCTTGGTATAGTTGGTAACTTACAACATCAGAATATTAAATTAGGATCAGCCGGTCGTAAGCGACGTAAGGGTATTCGCCCATCTGTACGTGGTGTCGTAATGAATGCTTGTGATCACCCACACGGTGGTGGTGACGGTGGCCGACACGGTACTGGTAAACCACCAGTAACTCCATGGGGTCAATTGACTCTTGGATATCGTACTCGTCGTCGTAAAGACGTAGGCAAAATGATCGTTAAGTCTCGCCATGATGCGAAGAGGAAAGGTTAGGACATGAGTCGATCACTTAAAAAAGGCCCATTCGTAGACTTCAAGCTCGCTAAAAAAGTGGCGGCGCTTGGCCTCGATGACCGAACAATTATCAACACTTGGGCACGTGCAAGTACAATTAGCCCAGAAATGGTTGGTCGCACAATTGCTGTTCATAACGGCAAAGTACACGTTCCAGTTCTTATTTCAGAAAATATGGTTGGACATAAACTTGGTGAGTTTAGCCCAACTCGTAAATTCCGCAAGCATGCTGGTAGTAAGGAGTCAAAATAATGGCTGAATTATTCACAGTACGCGCATATGCTAAAGGTGTAAATCAAACACCACGCAAGCTATCGTTGGTTGCAAGCCTCGTAAGAGGTCGTACAGTCGCCGATGCGCTTGTTATCCTTTCTCATACTCCAAAACGAGCTGCTAAACCACTAGTTGATGTAATTGAAAGCGCTAAGGCAAATGCTATTAATAATAGTGGCCTTGATGCAAAAACACTTACTATTTCAAAACTAGCAACTACTGCCGGAATTCGTTTAAAACGATATATTCCAGCTAGCCGTGGCCGAGCTTTACCTTTTGAGAAAAAATCAACTAACATTCTAGTTGAAATTACTGGAGAGTTAAAACCTAAAAAGACAGCAGTTGCCGACTCTAACAAGACAAAGACAACTGTCAAGAAGGAGAGTAAATAATATGGGCCAAAAAGTTAACCCAATTAGCTACCGACTTCAGGTACACAAAAACTGGGACTCTCGATGGTTTGCAAATAAGAAAGATTTTGCAAAATGGCTTATCGAAGATCACAGAATACGTGAATTGATTGAAAAGAAATTTGCTAGTCGACCAACTATCGCTAAAATCGAAATTGAACGATCTGCTAATTTAATTACAATTACAATTCATACTGCCAAGGCTGGTGTTGTTATCGGTCGTGGTGGAGCTGGTGTAACTGAGCTAAAGACTGAAATTGAAAAACTTGTAAGCCTTCCAATTCGATTAAACATCGAGGAAGTAAAGCGACCAGAATTGTCAGCAAAATTAGTTGCTGAGGGGATTGCTAGACAATTAGAGCGACGGGCAAATTTCCGACGCGCTATCAAGATGTCAGCTCAAAATGTTATGAATGCTGGCGCTAAGGGTGTTCGTATCCAAGTTGCTGGACGTCTAAACAATGCCGAGATGGCTCGACGTGAAAAAATAATTGAAGGTTCAGTACCTCTTCACACATTACGTGCTGATATTGATTATGCTGGTGTTGATGCGCATACCGCAGCCGGTGTTATCGGTGTCAAGGTCTGGGTCTACAAAGGTGAGAGGGCATAATTATGTTATTACCAAAGAGAACTAAATTCCGAAAAGTACGCAAAGGCCGAAATGACGGCATTGCTACTCGTGGCCAATATATTGCTTTTGGTGATTACGGTTTGCAATCTCAGAGTAACTGCTTTATTACCGGCCGACAAATTGAAGCATCTCGCCAAGCTATGACACGACATATTGATCGTGGTGGAAAAATTTGGATTCGAATCTTCCCACATACACCAATTACTCGTAAGCCACTTGATGTAAAGATGGGCGGTGGAAAAGGTAACCCAGAATTCTTTGTTGCAAAGGTAAAACCTGGCACAGTATTGTTTGAAATGAAGGGTGTTAGCGAAGCTGTCGCTCGCGAGGCAATGCGCTTAGCATCAAACAAATTACCATGTAAAACTAAATTCGTTATGAGGGAGCAGATCTAATGGCTATTAAAAAGACAACCAAGACTGCAGTTAAAGCAAAAGAAGTTATGACTATTGATCAACTTCGTGCTGACCTCGTAAAAACACAAGCTGACTTAACAGATGCAAGGCGCGGACTTAGATTAGGTGAATTAGCTAATCCTCGTGCCATCACTGTTATGCGTAAAAAAATAGCTCGCCTTCACACTGCTATCCGAGCAGATGAGATCGCTAAGAGTAAGGGAGATAAATAATATGGCCAAGACATTGACTGGTGTCGTTACGTCGGACGTAGCGGACAAAACCATTACCGTCGTTGTTACTAGTCGTGAAACACATCCAATTTACGGAAAACAGTATTCTGTCAGCCGCAAATATTTGGTTCATGATGAAAAGAACGAAGCAAAAATTGGTGACAAAGTAAGCTTTGTTGAAACTCGACCAATTTCAAAGAGAAAATCATTTAAATTGAGT
>CAZTKH010000056.1:0-4089 GCA_964613925.1 uncultured Saccharimonas sp. (SeqCode) | reverse complement strand
CCGGTGAGATCACCAAAATAAAATACCCATCAACTGATGGGTATTTTATTTTGATATTGTTCTCGGAATTGAAGCTGGATGTTTTTGTATAGCAAAAACACAATCCGGGTTCGGTGTAGCGAAGTGAAACGAAAAAGTGTTTACATTTTTTTCGTAAACAAGCAGAAGTGCCAAAGACACATTCCCGGTGAGATCACCAAAGAAAATCGCTCATCCCTTGTGGATGGGCGTTTTTCTTTCTGCGAATTTATCCGCGGGGAATTGAACCCGCCGCGGTTCGGGCGAAGCGTCCGCTTGCGAACATTCCCGGTGATATCATCAAAAAATATGTTATAATCACAAAATACTAGCAATACAAAAAAACCTAGCCGCTCCTTATCATAATTATTGGTGAAAAATTTTAATATAAGTAAACGATTTATTTATATTAAATTCCAGTGGGAGGTAATTCAAAATGAATGTTATTGTTATCTCGGCAAACAAGAATATATTCGAGCTTTATAAAACCATCGGTGGAGAATATCCCAACGATAACATTGCTGTGGTGTATTTGTATCTGGAAAAAATGGACCAGCAGAGAATCCTAAATGCTTTGAAATCAATACAATCGCCACGAATTATCGTAATTGACCTGATATTGCGCGACCCTTATCCCGAATTCGGCGATCAAGTTGAGAATTACTATGACAGCGTTCACGCGTCCGAGACGAAAAAAATCTTTGAAAGTCTTCGTCGAGACAAAAACACCAGCTTCATTTTTACCTTCTTTAATAGTTGTGGAAAGGAGGTATGGGGTAGGTGGATAGGAGACGAAGGCAAAGAGTATGATCAAATCACAAGATTTGCATGCCACCGCGATGAGGCGGGGCACAGAAGGGCATTGGAGTCGTTAATCAAGCTTTATCACCAATAATCTAACAAAGGGGTTCGCCATCGCGAGCCCTTTTATATTGTCAAATTATCGTAGAAAAGCGTAGCTCATATCAAATATATAAGTCGAGAAAATAGCCCAAAAAAATCCATTATAGTACCGTCTCGATAGCTTATTCAAAAAAGCGTCCAAAACAGGATGAAGAATATAAACATACATAGTGGAAATCACGCCAAAGGCAAACGTATTGACCAAACAAATATGTCCGCCAATATTTAGAAAATCATTCGAATAATTCCAAAACCGATTTTCACCAAAAACTAATATTAAAAATAGCGAACATAAATACTCAATGAGGCCAACAATAAAAAAATTTAGTATAAAAACAAACGCCGGATTAAGTTTGTATTTTTTTATCAAAGGAATAATAAATACAATAATTGCAATCACACCAATTCCATAAGGTGCTGCCACCGGAATAAGCGTTACATCAGTCGGTCCCCAATAAGGTTGTCCGAGCAATTTGTTCTTAAAAATCGCCCATAAAACTTCCCAATAATGGCCAATCAACGATGTAATCCAGAAAAAAATAAATATTTTTTTTAAAAAATCCAACGCTATATTTACAGATAACACAAACCGATTATCTATAACTTCATTGTCTTTTTTTGATGTTTGCAAATCTATATTTGATGCCATGTTTATTAAGAATCCTAAATACAATAATACACCCCAAATTAATAGGGTGTATTATTTTTATTAAAAATTGTGATTATTTTTTATCTTGTTTGCTCTCAATTGCAATCTTTTTTGGCTGAGGTAAAGCCTCAAGCGGAACAACAACCTTTAAAACGCCGTCGTCCAAATGAGCTTTGATATTTTCCGCATCTGCTCTATCAGGCAAAGTCATACGACGATAAAAGCTGCTACTACTTTCTCGAACAACATATTTACGATTTTTATCTTCTTCTTTTTCATGCTTTTCGGCTTGAATAATTAAAGAGCCTTCTTCAACATGAATATCGACATCTTCACGATCAAAATTCGGCAAATGTGCCTCTATGATCAACTCAGAATCGTCTTTAGTATATACATCAGTCGTTGGCAAATTGGCGGTCTTAATTGACGGCATCCAATCTTCGCCAAACAATTGACGCTGCAAAGCATTAAGCTCGCTAAAAGGGTCAAAACGTACTAATTTACTCATATTTTCCTCCTTTGCTAAAAGATTATTATATAAGAACTTTAGTTTGTTCTTATGGTTTAATTATACAAAATTGGCACTCACAAGTCAAGAGTGCTAAATATAGATCTTTTTTGTATTGCATTATATATAAAATATTATAGAATATATACAGCTTTACTGGATAAATCTAGTAATGTTCATCAAAAAGGGAAGAGGTGACTATAAATGTATTGTGACTACCTGTTAAACGAAACCCGCGATGCGAGAACGGCACGGGAAGACCCTGCGAGACACGAACAAGAACGCATGGCTCTAATCGAAGATTATGAGATTATGTGCCAGATTATTCAGGCTATTACGTGTCAGTACAACGAGTTGCCAGAATCGTCATTTATTTATCTAACGGATCGTCGAACGGGTCATACGCACAAGGCATTGTTGATAAAGAGTGGATTTATTAACAATATAGCCTTCGAACAATGGTGGTTACTGTCTAACGGGAAAATTCAACATTATCAAGATCAGATAATGCTCGAATCCTTTATCGCCGAAAATGATCGCCTTGCCTTGTTCTTATGCGGGAAGATGTCATTTATTGACCTTGCAAAATCTCTTAATATTAAGATGCAAGATAACTGGCAATGAAACCTCTTCTTTATTCTTGATTAAAGGCCTTCAGATTTTGGAGGCCTTTTTCATATGTAGATTTACCTAATTACAAAAATCATAAATATTGGCATTTATTGCAATAATATTATATACTTGTTAAATCAAGTTACTTAAATCAAGAAGTAAAGTACTGTACAAAAAATGGAAAGAGGTGAATGGAGTGGATAAAATAACACAAGGATATCTTGACTACGAAAAAAAGATAGAAGATCAGATACCTTGGCTGAACGGCCTTAGCGCAAAAGAACTTGTTGACATTATCCTAAGAGAAGCAGAAAGTAATACAAAATTACCACACCGTATTAAGAAATTCAGTAGAGATGGGGCCGTAGTTGAGTTTAAAATAAGAGAGCAGTGGATAGACGATGAAATATATCTGCTATCCAGTAGAGTGATACGGCGTACAATTAACAACTATCACGGTAACAATACAACACACTATCAAGAATCTGAATATTCAAAAATCGAAGGTCTTTGCTGTGACTTGATCAAGTTCATCACAAATAATGGCATTTATGCTATGGGCGAAAGATTTAATGATCGCACCGATAAGCTAATCGCCAAAATGTAAAAACATACCGAGTCAGCACCTATCTTTCCACGAAAACCATCAAAAAAAGGTCTCGCTATCGAGGCCTTTTCCTATACAAAAAGCTATTATTTTTTGACTTAATTTACATAACCTATGAAATAACCTAGCAATATTTATTTCAATTATGCTTGCATAGTTTAAATCAAAATGATGAAATAGTTGTTAACAGTAGCACATGTCGCACCTTTTACAATTAGGAGGAAAAATGATGGATATCTATTTTGCTGGAGCTATTCGTGGTGGACGCGCCGACCAAGAAGATTACTTTCGGATTATTGAAATGTTAAAAGATTTTGGAAATGTTCTAACCGAACATATCGGCAATAAGGATCTGGGTTCTGACGGCGAAGCCTTGTCGAGTAACGACATATTTCAACGCGACATAGCATGGGTAAAACGTGCTGATGTATTTGTTGCAGAGGTATCGACGCCAAGTTTAGGTGTTGGATTTGAAATCGGCAGTATCGCTGGTAGCACCCCAATTCTTTGTCTTTTTCGTGAGGAAGAAGGAAAGCGATTATCGGCAATGATCGAAGGCAACCCGGCAATTACAGTTAGAGCTTACAAATCAATCAAAGAAGTGCCAAAAATATTATTTAACTTCTTTGCCCAATTTCCAACCTCCTAATTACCAAAAGCCCATCGGTTTTATCCGATGGGCTTTCTTAATGTAGAAATTTTATCTACTATTTATCACGCTCGACATCAGCTAAATTAGCCTGAGCAGCCGCAAGGCGGGCAATTGGCACCCTAAACGGACTACAGCTGACA
>CAZTKH010000055.1:0-4153 GCA_964613925.1 uncultured Saccharimonas sp. (SeqCode) | reverse complement strand
GCAATATTAAAGATTATTTTTAATTCTACGAAGCTTTAGCGAAGTAGAATGGTGCGCGCGAGAGGACTTGAACCTCCACGTCCTTGCGAACACTAGCACCTCAAGCTAGCCTGGCTACCAATTACAGCACGCGCGCATATCTGTTAGTATATATATCTTATGGCGTTTTGTAAACCGTTTGATCACCCACTGACCAATTCAAAACGTCGCTATATCGATCAAGTGAAGAAACGAATTTTATATCTTTGTCAAATGAATAAACATTGTTGCTAAAAACATATTGAACAGTTGATTGATATAGGCCAATTGCTGGAACGTCATTCACCCACTGTTTTAAAAAGGTAATATATTTAGCATTACGAATTTCAGTTTCGATTTTTGCACGAGCAGTCGTTAACGCGTCATCACTAATAATATTTGAATAATTCGAATAATTATAGCCGTTTTGAGTCGCCTGGGTCGAATGCCAATAGGCATAAACGTCTGGATCGGCTCCAATATCCAATCTGTATATCAACACGTCAAATTTACGCGGCTGCAAAATATCCTTAACAACATTTTGCGATATATCCGATAAATCAACGATCTTTGACTCAACCACAAAGCCAACATCACGCCATTGCTTAGCAACGATTTCCAAAACTTTTTCAAATTCACTACCTTTTAAAGCAACAACTGAAATCTCTAATTTTTTACCGTCTTTTTCGCGAACACCATCTTTATTTAATATCCAACCTTCATCATTTAAAAGTTTTTTTGACGATTCTAGATTAAAGCCGATCGCTTTTGGTAAATCGCCAGAAATCTGTCCATCGGTAAACGGTAAGTCCA
Source organism: uncultured Saccharimonas sp. (SeqCode) (assembly GCA_964613925.1). Classification (GTDB taxonomy): domain Bacteria; phylum Patescibacteriota; class Saccharimonadia; order Saccharimonadales; family Saccharimonadaceae; genus UBA1547. The sequence continues at coordinate 3,322 of CAZTKH010000055.1, read as the reverse complement.
ACAAAACAGTACCCTCTGGTAAACTCTTAATTAAAGACGCTTTATCTGTTGCCATGGCCAATGCTTTACGAAGCGATAAATTATTTAACAACTTACTCTTAGTATTAATTAATGCATAAACACCGCTCTGTATGGGTTTAGATATGGAAGTGTATTTATCTGTATCAATTTTATTAATATCTAACATATTTAAGTCAGCAGCAGCATTAACCTGCGCAGAGTTCAAAGCTTCAACGATTTTTTCATTTGATTGATATACATTTAACTGCATTTTTGCAAGTTTTGCTTTGCCGTTATAATACTGGTCATTGCGTAATAAATACAAAACTTTTTGGTTACTATTTTCATCTGAGTTTTGAATAAATCTAACCCGAAAAGGGCCACTGCCTATTGGGTTTTGACTAAAACTATTTTCTCTAATTTGACTTGGTGAAACTTGTCCTAAAATATGTTTTGGTAAAATTGCAAAAGTTAAAGCATGTTTAAAAGCTGCATATACTGAAGGTAGAGTAAATTGAATTTTTTGCTTATCAATCACTTTGACAGAGATATTATTCCAACCGCTAATTACCGAGTTGCTGTTTTGATCTTTTATCAAACCTAAGGTAAAAGATATGTCATCCGTCGTAAGTTCAGCGCCATCATGCCATTTAACATCTTGTCTTATTGAAACAGTATATATTTTTCCCGAATCATCAATTTCAATTTTTGATGCAATATCATTATTTAAATGGCCAGTTTTATCATATTTTAACAAACTAGAAAAGACTAAGTATTCAACAGATTTTTCCGCACTTGATGATGCATAAAGTGGATTTAAAGTATCAAGCGGACCCAAAACCGCCTCAACATAAGTGCTGTCTTCTGCTCTAGTTGTAGTTAAATAACTCTTTTGAAACCACATCATCTGAAAACCAGTCGCGGCAATCAATAAACCCATTAAAATAATCCAAAAAACAACCTTGGATTGAACTTCGCGAACATTATCCCAACGTTTAACAATAAACTTATGCGTATGGCGAATAGTGGCCGTTTCGGCTTTTTTAAAATGCTTAATTATTTTTTTACGACTTATTTTAGGCTTTTTTGGCCAATTCTGATTATCAGAATTATCTTCTGGCATAATTTCCCCTATGATGCTGCGGGCAATATTAGCCCAACTAATATCGACAAGACAAATATAACCGCAAAAACGATTGTTGCATCAAATAAACTTTTGTCAATTCCGCGACGGGTTGTATATAATTCACCAGAGCTTCCAAAACCAGCGCCCAAAGATGCGCCCCGCTGTTGTAGTAATATTAATAGTATTGTTAATAAAGCCGACACTACTGTAATTATTTCTAAAATTCCATCAAGATTCATATTATATTTCCCTTATTTTGTCTTGTTTACGTAAAACTAATGTTGTACTTACTATATAGTTTATCAGACTTAGGATAATTCCGGTTAAAATTGAGTTCCAAAGCGTCATTGTAACGCCAGGAGTAAATTTTAAAGAAATATATACCATTAATCCATTTACAACCAGAGTAAACAGTCCCAAAGATAAAATTATAACCGGTAATGAAATAACTATAAAAAATGGCTTTAAAATACTATTTACAAATGAAAAAATTAAACCAGCAAATAAAAATCCAAAGACACCGGCGCTAACACTAATGTCACTATAGCCAGTACCTAAAATCCTAACAGCAACCCATAGTCCGAGAGAGTTTAATACCCACCTAACAAGAAAAACCGATAATTTTTTACTCATATTTTACTAATTATAACACAAAATATATCTTAAAAAATTACAGGCCGTAGCGCTTTTGGTCAGCTTTAAAATTTTCCATTATTTCATCGCTAGATAAAGTACGGTCATATATTTTTACATTTGAAACCATTCCTTTAAAAGGATACCAAGCCGAACTTGGGTGCCCATCTCCTATTGTAAACTTATAGCTATAATTTACTTGAGTTCCGGCATATGCCGGACTAGTTGCAGCCAGAGTACCGTTTCTATATATTTTCATTATAGTGTTAGTGCCATCATATTCAATTGTAAAAACCGCATAATACCAAGTATTTAATAAAAACAAACCGTTAGTAGCGGTTGAAACAGTTCTTTGAGTGCCGCCAATATTGGTAGAAAAATATAATCGATTACCACCATAGAAACCAAAATAAGGTAAATGTCTACCCATAAACATATTAATAGTGCTGATATTCTGAGAACACTTTACCCATGCCGACCATGTCATATTTCCACCATAAGTATGATTAGCATTTGTCTCAATCCTATCGTCAACACCATCAAAACTATATGTACCTCCAACTTCATTTGAATAGTTAACGCCATTTAACAAAGTTGCATTTCTTTCATTACCACTCAAGTCAGATATAGGGTCTTGCGGCGCCGGATAAGGATTATTTATTGGCGAAGCCTCATAGTACGACCATGGGCAAGTACCAGCTTCTGGCTTCGTTATCTTGCTACTAAGAAAATAATTTTGCGAACCATTTTTTACGGATACACAATATTTACCAGTTGTACCAATTGCACCACCGGTAATCGTATTCCCCTGAGACGGTGTAAAAATAGACGATATATCCGCTGGATATATTTTATTTGTAAGTCGATAATTTTCTAGAGCACTTGATGCATTAGATAAGTCGCTTTTTAGCTGGACAGTTATAGCTGCCGTTCCCCAACTGGCATAATTCACAATTAGTATAGTCGCCAAAATTCCAATAATAGCAATAACTATCAAAACCTCAATAATTGTAAAGCCATTTTTATTGTGCTGTTTTAATTTATTCATAGCTATAACCACATAACACCTATAGGTATTAAACTATTGGTAGTCGAGTTATTTCCAAGCTGACCATTTGCATTACTACCCCAACAAACAACTTGTCCGTCATAAGCCAAAGGCGTTTCAGCTATTAAACAAACATGATCGCCGCCACTACCAATCATTTTTGTTATTCGGCCATTTAGTATGCCTGATTTATCGACTGGTGTCGGAACTAAACTAAAGTTTGTAGTATTATTGCCAAGCTGACCGCTACCATTATGTCCCCAGCAATAAGGTTGATTATCTGAAGCAATAGCACAAGAATTACCGTTTCCACCAGCGATTGATTTTATGGTTTTACCACTAAAAGCACCGGACATGACGACAGCAACAGGAATAGCGCTATTTGTTTCAGAATTATTGCCCAAACGACCATTCCAGTTATTTCCCCAACAGTACAACAAACCATCAGATGCTATTACGCATACGTGATCACCGCCCGAAGCGATTGACTTGATTGTTTTACCACTTAAAGCACC
>CAZTKH010000054.1:0-4167 GCA_964613925.1 uncultured Saccharimonas sp. (SeqCode) | reverse complement strand
AGCTGTTGAATTACCGAGATTAACTTTTTTGGAGTAATTTCGGCTTTTATTAGGTATGCATCTGCCCTACTTTGCATAGCAATTCGTGATTCTTCATCTTGTTCAAAATTGGTCAAGATAATAACGCGTGATTTTGGAATCAAATCCTGTTTGCCTCCACGAAGAGCTTCAAGAATTTCAGTGCCGCGTCTTTCTGGTAGCATAACGTCAAGCAGGATAAGGTCGTAGACGGTATTTCTAGCGGCAATTAGTCCACTGTCACCATCGGTTGCCCAATCGACTTCATAACCAGCTTTTTTTAGGCTACGAACATACATTTCGCCTATAAATCGGTCGTCTTCAATACATAAAATTTTTTTTATTGACATATTTTTATCCTCTGAACATGGAGTGATTTTTTATCCATCCACGCCCTTCGCTGATTAGCCCCTCATTACTATTATCCATTGCTTTTAATTTATCTGCAACTGTTGCATAAATTGGAATTGAGACCGTAAAAGTTGAACCTCGCCCTTCTTCGCTCCTGACACTAATCGATCCGCCATGCGATTCGACAATAGCTTTACTAATATAAAGTCCAATACCAGTTCCGGAAACTGTTTCGCGAGAGCGATGTGATCGATAAAATTTATGAAATAAATTGCCAACAACGCTGCCTGGCATGCCAATGCCGTTATCTTGCACGGAAACTTCAACAAAGCCATTATTTACTTTTGTACTGACGTTAATCATTCCGCCCTCTTTGCTATATTTAATGGCGTTGTCAATTAAGTTGCTAAAAACCTCGCTCATACTGGCTTTATCGACAGCGATAGTTGGTAGGTTTTTGTCGATATTTACTGTCAAAAGTCGTTTTTGAGAGTTTGCGCGCAAGCTCATATCGTAGCTAATCATATCGTAAACATCCGCAACTGTTCCTTCGGATATATAAACCTTTAGGTGTCGCCTATCATAACTTGATGTATTCAAAATATTATTTATATAGCTAGATAAACGATTGGCCGATACGACTAAACGATGAAATAATTCTGGCTGATCGCCTTGTAACACATCCGATAGTTCATCTTCGAGAACATCGAGATAACCTCTAATAACAGTAATTGGCCCCCTGAGCTCATGTGCGGCAAAGGCGATAAAGTCGAGATTTTCCTCATCAAGGGTATAAGTACTGGTTCGATCAATTAAATTTATAACTGTTTCAGTATTTAGGCCCTTTTGATAAGATGCAATGACATCAAAAAAACGGCGATTTTCTTCATTTGGTAATTTGTCGGGAATCCTTGTCCAGATATGTTCAGCATGAACTTCGTTTTGGTCACAATCATCAAGCCAGCTCTGCAGGGTATCTTGACCATTAAAGATAAGATTAAGGCTTTTTTGTCCATTTGAATCAATATTAATTGGCGTAGCTTTATTGGCAAATATTATATTTCGATTATGATCAAGTGCTACAAAACCACAAAGACTTTCTTCGATGGCGGATTCAATACTCATTTTTAAAGCATCTTTAGCTGGCTCGGTGATGGTTGCCATCCCGTTACTAACTGGCTGTTTGCTTGATAGGCTGTAAAGTGTTTCAAGAGCATCTTTGAAACCGTTATTTTCATAACTATCGTCATTTGGGTTTGGCGGCGTAAGATCAGTTCTTTCGCCAGCGATATTTAAAATAGTTGCCATAAGATCGCGAATTGGTCGAACTGACGATTCAAATATCAAGATATTAGAAGATAAACTAAGGATAAAAATTGAACTAACGATTATCCAAAAAATAATCGAATCAAGTCTGCAAGTTCCGGTTAGGATTAATGCAATACCAAGTCCAGCCGCAATAATAACTTGGGAACTAATAACAAGAATTAACTTTTTTTTATGAAAAATAGACCAAAATTGATTTGCTTGCTTTGGAATTTTCTTTAACTCCATACCACTTCCCCTGTATCGTTTGGAACGGCAACAATCCAAATCTGACCGCTTACAAGAGGTATTTCATTTCCAACGGCGTCTTTAAATATAATTTGACTACTTGCACTATCCTTTGACCAGGTGGCCTTTATTGCGGTTCCGTTTTGAAAAATTGTTGCGGTGCCACTACCGATAGTCGTGATTCTTTCGTGTCCGTCAGCTAGCGTTGATTCGTCAACCGACATTGCAATAACTACATTTGGAGCTAGCTGTAAACCGTTGCTATCAAGATGTGCTGCGCCAGCTTGTGATCTGGCATACGAGTTTGTCTCGGCGCTATATGCAAAGGAACTGTTAAACAGATAACTACTTATGTTGATGTTGATATTAGTTGCATCCAGTGTTTCGGCTGGTTTTGGCTCGACTCGGTTTATATAACCATCAAAACTTGAAGATGTATATCCTTTGGCTTTATTAAGAGCCTCGATATTGGCAAAACTTGTGTAAAGGTTGTGTGGAGCATAGCGATCATTTGATCGCCAAAATGCGCTATCGTTAAAGTATTGATCAAGATCGCGATATGTACCGTTTCTCACCTCGTTTAGTGCTTCTTCGCTGCCTCCACAATGGATGATACTAGCATTAAACGCCGACAACCAATTAACATAATATAATCTAACGCTACGGACAGGACCTATTAATTCTGGTTTGTTGTTTTGGAACAAGGCCATAAAACGAGTAATTCCACCTTCGGCGATTGCTTCAAAGACTATTTCAGCTTCTTTCAATCCCGATTGAGGTCTTGCTTCGGGGCTATTTTCAATCATAACGGCAGTAACGGGTGCTGATAAAACCTGTTCATTTTCAACCAATAAGCCAGTTAATTTCGAGTAATATTTTACTGGTTCAGGTATGGGCTCGATATGATTTACAACTGGTTCTGGATTGTTAACTACAGTTGGTTTACGAATAAATAAAAATAAAGCACCTATAGTTAAGCCCACCGTTGCTAAACAACAGGCGGTTATAATAAGGGTTTTTTTGTGCTTTGCTAAAAAATTCTTTAGTTTGTGGATTTTTTGTGGTTTATCTAGTGTTTCCATAGCTTAAGCACTATTATATCAAAAATATTAAACTAATTTAAAAAACAATCAATAGTTTTTTGGATACGACTAATGACTGATTTTTTGCCTAGTGTAGCTAATGTGTCATTAAGTGCTGGGCTAAATGGAGCCCAAGATACGGCAAGTCGAATTAAGCTAAAGATAACGCCTGGTTTTTGGCCGGTTTTTTCTAGTAATTTATTTAACGTTTCTTGGATTGAAATAGCGTCAAATTCGCTGCCTGCAAGCTCTTCTTTGGATATTATTAGCATGTTGGCTAGATCGCTGTGCGAAAATTGGCTAAGAATTTTATTCTCAGTAATCATCGTTAGGTTGGGTGTTGGCTCTTCAAAGAAATAAGAAGTCAAAGTTGGAATGTCGGCCAAAGTTTTTAAACGGTCCTGCACCAGCGCTAAGACCCGCTTTTTAGCGTCAAGAGCAATATTGTTAGTTGATGTTGGCCAAAAATCTTTGGATCGGTCGTATAAATCATCAAGCGACAAGCGACGCATCCATTGGCCATTCATCCAAATTAAGCGTTGTTCGTCAAAGCGTGCTCCGCTTCTCTGTACTCTATCAAGACTGAATTTGGCGATTAATTCTTCGCGTGAGAAGATTTCTTGTTCCGTACCATCATTCCATCCCATACTGGCTAAAAAATTTAACATTGCCTCTGGTAAAATACCGTCTTTGCGATATTCTTGAACGCTTTTGGCACCGTCGCGTTTGCCAAGTTTTTTCTTGCCATCTGGTGCCAAAATATGAGGTAAGCAAGCCATGATTGGAATTTCGATATCAAGGGCTTCGTAAAGTGACAAATACTTAGGAATTGATGGTATGTATTCTAAACCGCGGATAATATGGGAAATTTGCATCTCACTGTCGTCGACGATGTGGGCAAAGTTATATGTTGGCAAACCGTCGCTCTTAATCAAGATAAAGTCATCGAGCGCTTCTGGTCCAGCCGACAAATCCCCCATTACTTCATCATGCCACGAATACCTTTTTATTTCTGGAACTTTAAAACGTAATGGTTGGCTACCATCCCAAATTGGTGGGTTTTCTGGACGATAATCTCGAAAAAGAAAGGCTTTTTTGTTAGCTTTAGCTTCTTCTCGGAATTTTTCAACTTGTTCTGGAGTGTATGGGTCGGCGTAAGCTA
>CAZTKH010000053.1:0-4174 GCA_964613925.1 uncultured Saccharimonas sp. (SeqCode) | reverse complement strand
CAGTCAACACAATCATTAAAACGATAATTATTCCCATAAAAATAACTGCAAAAATATCCGGTGAATTATTGGTTGTCGATTGAATATTAATTATTGGTTGATTAGAATTTTGCGAAATGAAAAAAGATGAAGCTCTATCGATGAGACTAAAATACAGCAGAACAAACCACAACCATTGCATGGAACATATTAGATATCCAGAAACTCCAAATATATTAGACACAGCCTTTGCGATGCTTTTTTGTTTTGCTTTATTCACAAAATAACAATAACAAATCACCACAATAGATACAACCGTTAGATTTTAGTTAAAACTTAAATTATTATAATTTTTCGTTGAGATATTAGCATATTTTATAAAAATGATGTATAATGTAATTAAGTACAAATGTCTATTGGCGAAATAACATATTAATCGCCCTCATTTAAAGAATACTATCCCACTGAGAGGGGGTTATCATTAACATTCTGTTTATCAGTCCAAACTCGCCATTCGAAAGTGTCGGAGGAGTTGAGCGTTATATCTCAAACTTAATTGAGTATAGCAAAAAACAAAACAATTTTTGCGCATTCTTCTTATTACCGACTAGCAAAGAAAACTACGTCGAGCAACATGGCAATGTGCAGATTTATCACGACAAAAATATCGACAGATCATATTCCAATACAACAAAACAAATATCTCAACAGGCACAATCATTCATTAAGAATGTCGAATTAATTATAGTTAATAAAAAAATTGATATTATTTGTGCTGAAAATTTTCCAGTTGGTTTACCGCCAGCATTTAGTATCCTCCTCAACGTTGCCGCTGTTAAACACAATATACCAATTGTATTACATATGCACTCATTTACTATTAACGATGTACAGATTGAATTAATAAATCAATTAATGTGGAATAATATTAGTTGTGTTAGTAAAAGTATTGCCGGCGACTGTTTTTACAAAGGTGCAGACGTTGATTTAATATCAACTGATTATCTCGGCGTAAATACCGAAGTATTTTATGATACGAAGGATAACAATAACTGCGTTAGGCAAGAACTAAATATATTGCCGACCAATAAAGTCATAATGGTAGCTACGAGAATAATCCAAGGAAGAAAAAATATACTTGAGGCAAAGGGATTAATTACACTTATTAAATCCTTCTCCCGACTTTCACCGCGACATCCAGAAATGATACTACTAATTGCGGTCGCCAAAGCTCCAGACAGATTAAAGAATGAATTTGAACAATCCCTAGAGATGTTAATGGGATATATAAAACTCCATAATATAGGCGACAAAACAATTATTAAAACTTTCAAACTAGAAGACATACCTGACGCTTACAGAGCATCGGATGTTTTTGTACTTGCTTCAGAAAATGAAACATTTGGTCAGGTTTTTATCGAAGCAATGAGCTCTGGCGTACCAGTAATCGGTACACAGGTTGGCGGTATTCCTGAAATAATTAGTGATAATCATAATGGTTATTTAATTCAACCAAACGATAGCAGTATATTAACTCAAAAGATCGAAAAATTAATTTACGACGAACCAACAAAAAATGAATTTATCAGAGCCGGTCATGAAACCGTACATAAAAAATTTGATTTGAAAACACAACTAGATAATTTTATAAATAATTTATCCAAAGCAGCAAACGAATAAAATGATACAATAGTGGTTATGCAACAAGATTCTGAATTAATAAACCTCGACCCTTGGCTAAAGTCGTACGAGACCGAGATTCAAAATCGCGTAAAATCTCTTAAACTGATTAAAAAAGCACTTTTAAATGATAAACCCCTCAAAGAAGCAATAAATGACTTAGAGTTTTTTGGACTTAACAAAACTAATGAAGGCGATTGGGTACTAAGAGAATGGGCGCCAAATGCTACAAAAATTTATTTCATTTGTGATGCAAATAATTGGCAAGATTCGCCGGAATATCAGTTAAGGCGCACCGATAATGACATCTGGGAAATAAAAATTCCAAAAGACAACATACAGCATCTATCAAAATATAAATTACATATTTATTGGAATAACGGTGATGGATTTCGCATACCCGCATGGTCAAACTATGCCGTTCAAGATGAAGTAACAAAAGATTATTGCGCTCAAATTTGGGACCCACCAAAACCATTTCAATGGCACGACCAGACACATAATTCAAAAATCAAAACACCACTAATTTACGAGGCTCATATCGGCATGTCCGGCGAGCAAGAAAAAGTTGCATCATATATCGATTTTACAAAAGAAGTTCTACCTTATATTAAAAAATCTGGCTACAATATTGTTCAGCTTATGGGAATTCAGGAGCATCCATATTATGGAAGCTTTGGATATCATGTATCAAATTTTTTTGCGCCAAGTTCGCGTTTTGGCACTCCTGATGATTTAAAAAATTTAATCAATACAGCACATGAATTAGGCTTGTCGGTAATTATTGATTTAGTTCATTCACACGCCGTCAAGAACGAGCTAGAGGGCTTAAGTAAGTTTGACGGCACATACTACCAATATTTTCACGACGGCCAACGCGGTAACCATCCAGCTTGGGATTCACGATGTTTTAATTATGGAAAACCAGAAGTAATTAAATTCTTGTTAAATAACTGTCGTTATTGGCTTGATGAATTTCACATTGATGGTTTTCGATTCGATGGTGTTACCAGCATGCTTTACACGCATCATGGTCTTGGCATAAATTTTTCTAATTATGATCAATATTTTAAGGATCTCGATCTAGAAGCAATTAGATATTTATCGCTAGCTAATCAATTAATTCATGAAGTTAACCCAAACGCAATTACTATTGCCGAAGAGATGAGCGGAATGCCGGGCGTCGTTTCAAATCCACTCGTTGGTGGGCTTGGTTTTGATTATCGATTAAGTATGGGCGTGCCCGATATGTGGATCAAGTTAATCAAAGAGCAAACCGACGAACAGTGGAATATGTCGACAATTTTTCACGAATTGTCACAACATCGTCCAGAGGAAAAAACCATTAATTACGCCGAATCACACGACCAAGCATTGGTTGGTGATAAAACTATAATTTTTAGACTTATTGATAAGGAAATGTACGAACATATGTCGATAGGCGATGAAAATTTGATTGTCGACAGAGGAATAACTCTACATAAAATGATTCGTTTATTAACAGCTAGCACAAATTCTGGCGGCTATATGAATTTTATGGGCAACGAATTTGGACACCCGGAATGGATTGACTTTCCCCGAGAAGGCAATAACTGGTCATACAAATACGCCCGTCGCCAATGGAGTTTAGTAAAAAACAAGAAACTAAAATATCAATGGCTAGCAAAATTTGATATTGAGATGCTAAAAATTGCTAAAAATATTTGTAGCAATATATCTTACATTCAAATAAACGACGATGATCATATACTATCTTTTTATCGAGATGATTATTTGTTTGTCTTTAATTTTCATCCAAATAAATCTTTTACCGATTATGGATTATCGGCACCATTTGGCACATATCAATTAGTTCTAAGTAGTGATTCGAGTGATTTTGGCGGGCAAGACAGAATAAACCCAAACGCGCCATACAAGACTGAGTTAAACCAAAATGATAGCATGCTGAAAGTCTATATTCCAGCTCGAACTGCAATCGTTTATAGGAAAAATTAAATTGTATTTTTTAAATTATAAAAATACTGCTTTTTATCAACAGATAATTTTTCACAAGCATAGCGAAGCATTGTTCGTGGCATGACTGACGCATTTTTTTCGAGATAATCTATCAAAATTTCCTCATCAATTCTTTTACCAATCTCACGAAGCATCCAACCGACTGCTTTATGAATTAGATCATGCGAGTCATTTAGCAAAATGTCCGCAATATCTAGCGTAGTAGAGAAGTCGCCCGATCGAATAAATGCATAAGTACTGATAATTGCCACACGTTTTTCCCATAGCTTTTGACTTTTTGCCAATGTATACAAAATATCACGATTTTTATCTAGTAAATATTCGCCAACAACCGTCGGACAGCTCATGTCAACAATATCCCAGTTATTTATATGGCCGGCATATAGCGCTTTTGTGTATAGTTCAAAAATTTCTTTTCTTTCAAAATTATTAGCTTTTTTATATTAGTTTTCTAATGTCTTCTTCGGTTTTAATTATCATATATTTATATCATATGGCA
>CAZTKH010000052.1:0-4258 GCA_964613925.1 uncultured Saccharimonas sp. (SeqCode) | reverse complement strand
GCAGCCCCAATTGACAGGGCAACAACGCCAAGATAAATCATCTGCCGAAAAGTAAACGGCCCCAATAACTTATCATCAGCTTCAACATCTTGGGGAACTTTATATACGGACATACTGCTTATAGTATATATTAATTTTTTAAATTACAAAACGCCTGCCCTTTAATGACTATAGTTGTTTGATAAGTTTATCTATAAGATCCTTTACTTCTTGAGATAGAGAGTTGCGTATCTTTGGATCATTCTTTGCTGCTTTTGATACATTTAATAGATTTGCTCTTTGTTGTACAAATGCTGGATTAGTTAATATTCCGGAGTTCGGCAAAATATTCGATACAAAATCGCTGAGCTCATCTTTATCGATTTGCTGATACATCTCTGGAGAAATTTTTCCTGATGTAAAGAAGTCAAGAATTTTCTTGTCCATTTTTCCAGAATAGGTTCCTGTTTGCAAATCACCTTTATCTTTTCCAGATAATGATTTAATTTTTCCAGATTTGATCATCTCGGTAAAATATTCTTGTTGCAAAACAAGCCTGTCTTCATTTGCTAGGCCGTTTGTAGGGTCTCCTATGTAATCGGCTATCGCTTTTTGATTTCCATAATTAGTACTTTGGACACCGAGTTTTAGGGCTGCGATTTTTTGTTCCATTGTAGCTGTATTGACAGCTCCTGAAATTGGATCTGTTATTGTTCCAGTAGTTAATATACTTACGGCATTTCCGCTTTGCTGCATAGCTCGCAAGTTTGATATTTCTGAATTAATATTTGAGTTTCTTGTTTGCTCGACATTTGCTCGAGCATTGGCTATGGCTCTAGCTGCACCGTATTTGTCAATACCTCCCATTTCATGTGCTAGTTTTGGCATTGAGGCAATGTCTTCATTAAGCTTTTGTTTATAGATATTTGTTGCTGAATTTGTAGCGCTATTTTCAATATCGATTGTTCTTTGGGTATTGTGTAAATCGGCTGCAATTCTTGTTGCGTCAGCCGTACTAAAGCCATTAGAGGTCAAGCTCTTTACACCAGCGGATGTTGCTGTAGTTGCTTCACTTATAATTCTTGAATTTGTTGCCTGGGCGGCCTTAAGTTGAGAGTCTGCTATTCTTGAGTTAATGATCGATTCCCTACCCTGAGTTGAATTCTCAAACATAGTATCAAAGTTTTTATTTGCAGTATCTGTTCTTAATTTTAATTCCTTGTTTTTCAAAGCATTTCTTTGTGCGGTTCGTCGCGCGAAACCACCAACTGCCGATCTGCCAAACTTTGTCTTGCCGTTTTCGGATAAGTAACGTGCCTTTGCTAATTCAGCTCTTGGTTTAGACCAATTGCTGATAGGATTCTTTAATTTATCTAGCATGCCTTTTGTGCCCTTAAATGCAGCGTCGGTTAATGCGCCACCCTTAGATGCAATAAACGGCAACGATCCGAGGGGTAAAGCAAGTACAATTATTGCTACCATTGATTTAAACCAATCCGTTCCGTCGCCCCATAAAATAACCGCGGCAAATCTAGCTCCACTAAATATTATTGCTGCCAATGGATATAATAATAATGCATCTATTAGAATTTTTTTCCATTTTTTAAACCAGCTTTCCGTATTTGGTAAAAGAGATGCTACGAAGGCCAATGGCGCTAATATGGCCAAAATTGGCAAAGCTGCTTGTCTAAATGCTAAAGTTAATAAGGCTGCTACTATAGCTAATGCCGCTGAGGCTAGAACTGGTAATAATAAGAAAAAGGCTGACCCCGATCCACCCGCCAATGCTACTCCGCCGATAGTCAGAGCTCCTGCTCCAACTGTTCCTACAAAGTTCTCCATAAAAATGCCAAAACTCATTTCTGTTTTAATGTTCGGTGCAGAATTCTTGATTATGTCGTATAGTGATGTGCCTAATATATTTGCAACATCAACAAAAATTTGCATTAACAAAAATGACAGATTGACTAATATGGCGCCAATTATCATTTTTGGAAGTAGCTTTTTGATACCATAGTTATTTATTCCAAAACCAGTTGTTTGCGAAAAAATTATCATCAAGAAAATAATCACAAAAGCCACGTTGGCGATATTTCTAATTGTGCCCCATGCTTGATATACATAATTATCATTTCCACTTGTTTTTAGTGGATTTATAATTAATAGGTTTTCTGTAATGCTCCAGGCCATATCATTAAGGCCAACCAATGCATTAATTACAGGGCAAACAATCCAGCCAACTCCTGTGACTGAATTTCCACAAGTAGGCTCTTCTTTTTCATAACGACTGCCATCAGTTACCACTGGCGTTTTTGTTCGAGGGCCGGTCTCATCAATAACTGACTGTATCGCATCGTTCATTTTGTTTACGATCGCTTGGCAGGATAGTCTATCTTCATTGCCCTCGCCATTATGGATTAGGGTATTGCCGTCTGTCATATAATAATCATTTGGATTAAAACCAGTCCCCATCGTTATATCTTTCCAGGGCTCTATATAAATATATTTAGTTTTTGCTAAGCTACCTTGAATATTTGCAGTACCTATAGAGTTTTTTCCGGTTGACGGGTCTGTTATTAATAGCTTCACGTCCATATAAGAAGTGTCTTTTGTTGTGTCTAGTTGGGTAGTATTTGGTTGTACGGAATATATGTTTTTTATACAACTTTGGTTCAATGTTTCGCGATAAAAATAAAATGCGGTTGGTGTTGGTTTAGAAATAAGAGTTCCACCTTGACTGCCGCCTTTTGCTTCTGATTCAAAAATTGATGGCTCTTTGCCTCCGTATATTGTTTTGATAATGTAGCTACGGAAGGCTTCTGCGTTTTCTGTTTTTCTAGATAATTCATCTACAACATTTGCCCAATCTTTCCAGCTGTTTCGTATTATAGTACCTTTTGTTGAAACGCAGTCGCTAATTGGTGCGTTGCTCGCTAGGTTTTCATTTTTAAAACCTGAATTACATAATAATTCTCTACTAGAGATACCCCAAATATTTGTTGCCAGCGGTATTAAATAAGAGTTATCACACTTAATCCGTTGCATTTCATCAACTTGTAACGCGTTGTTATCGACTGCTGCTATATATGCACCAATTGGTACGGTCGACTGAGTAGATCCTATATGGCCATTGTAGCCAAACCACGAGCCATTATCTACTTGATCCGAAGGTATCCAGTGTTTGCCAAAACTTGCGCCAGGGGTCATGTCAATTTCTCTTAAGTCACTATAGCGAAGGCACGTATAAATCGCCCCATATACTAACAGTGATTTGTTTTTCCAGTCAGGGTCTGTGCTCATAGACTCGGACGTTATTGGTTTCGCCCCAACGCGTACACTATTAAATATAGGAATAGTTGTTATGGCTGATAAGAATATAATAAATGACAAAAAGAATAAAACTACTCTTTTGTAAGTATTTTGGTTTATACGATTAAGTTTATGTTTTTGTCTTGATGACATAACATATATATTTAATCACGTCAGGATTCCTTGTGCAAGGAGTTATATTAATCCTCGGCTAATAATTAAAATTCGATTTCACCCATATCGCTGAGAGAGTTTGCTGTAACATCAAGCAACCAAGCGTCAAATTCCGTACCATTGTTGCTAGATTTATAATATATGAATCTAGCGTAGCGAGTTTCTTGAAGGTTTTCTTCATAAAACTCAACTAATTTATATTCTATAGGATTATTTGCCTTATCATATCCAGACAATAGTTCGCTCGTTTTTGTTACAATATTTTTTTCCAGTAATACAGTAGGTCCTTCCATGTCTAGGATATCGTCTCTACAGGTTGCGTAGATATTTGATACCCTATTAGGGCTGTCTTTACTAGTGATATAGAAAGTTGAGCTAAGTATTTTTTCTCCCTGTTCGATATCTATTTTATTGCCTATCGATTGCGCCATAGACATTTGTAAAGTAAACATAAAGTTATCCATAATTTCTTGTCCGGAATTTTCTTTTGATACTTCTGTAAATTCGAGTCGATATTTTTCATAATCGCTCCAACCATAACAAAATTCATATTCACCGTTTGTTAACGATTCGTTTATTAAATATTGGGCGTATGGCAATCTTTCGTCTACTGGTAGTTCAATATATTCTGCGTAATCCATATCGGCGTATTTTTCTATGTCTATTGATATATTTTCTGCAGTCGTCTCAGTTGTTTGGCTTACTTGAGAAGATTCTAAGGTTGATTCTTGAATTGAAGTTGGCTCTTCTTCATAAGTAGATTCAATAGTTTCGGTTGGTCGTGGGTCTTCTTTTT
>CAZTKH010000051.1:0-4408 GCA_964613925.1 uncultured Saccharimonas sp. (SeqCode) | reverse complement strand
TTCATGGGTAATGTTAAGCTATTGAGTTTTGTATCTTAAAGAGTTATAATGACAAAGTAAATTAATTAACGAAACAACTTATGCGGTAAACTCCTGATAGAATCGGGCGCGTAAGTGAAGAAAAAGGAGTTCAACAGATGTCAGTAGATATCGATATTAAAGCTCTGCTAGAAGCAGGCGTTCACTTTGGTCACAAGACCAGCCATTGGCACCCAAAAATGGCACAATACATCCATAGCAAACGTCAGGACAGTCATATAATTGACTTGGTTAAGACTGTTGAAGGCTTGGAAAAAGCTTTGTCATTTTTAACAAAAACTGCAAATAGCGGCAAACAAATTTTATTTGTTGGTACAAAAAAACATACCAAAGAATTAGTTCGTGAATTGGCTATTTCGATTAACCAACCATACGTAACTGAGCGATGGATGGGTGGTACTTTGACAAACATCGCTACTGTTAATCAGCAGGTTAAAAAAGTAAAAGATCTTGAGCGTCGTATGGCTTCTGGCGAATTAGAAAAACGCTACTCAAAGTTGGAAGTTCAGCGTTATCAAGAAGAGATTGATGATTTAAATAAAAAATATGGTGGCATCAAAGAATTAAAGGGCGGTCGTCCAGGCGCTGTATTTATCGTTGATATGATTGGCGATATGAATGCTGTTAAGGAAGCAAACGTTCTTGGTATTCCAGTTGTTGCTATCGTTGACACTAATGCTGATCCATCTTTGGCAGATTATGTTATTCCAGGAAATGACGATGCAATTAAAGGTGTTCAGTTGATGCTTGATTATGCAAAACAGGCAATTATCGAAGGTTCAAGCTCTGCAAAAGAAAAAGATACTATTGAGAAGAGTAAAAAAGAGGAGAAATAAGCGATGGGCGTATCAATTGACGATATTAAAAAGTTAAAAGAGTTATCCGGTATTGGCTTGACTGATGCAAAGGTAGCCCTTGTTGAGGCTGGTGGCGATTTTGACAAAGCACTTGAAGCACTTCGTAAAAAAGGTGTTACTAAAGCCGAGAAAAAAGGTGATCGTGAGGCTCGTGAAGGCATAGTTGATAGTTATGTTCATGGTGGCCGAATTGGCGTCATTGTTGAAGTAAACTGTGAAACTGACTTTGTTGCCCGAACTGATGGCTTTAAGGCATTTGTTCACAATATCGCATTGCAAGTAGCTTCTATGGCCCCTAAATATGTCTCTGAGGCGGATATTCCAGCCGAGGAACTTGAACGAGTTCGCGCTGAGGCTAAAGAACGAGCAACTGCAGAAGGCAAGCCTGCAAATATGATTGACAAGATTGTTGATGGTCAGGTTAAAAAGCATTTTGAAGAGATTGTTCTAATGAATCAAGTTTTTGTTATGGATGATAAACAGACCGTTGAGTCATATGTCAAAGAAAATATTTCCAAGACTGGCGAAAACCTGATTATTCGTCAATTCAAACGCATCGAACTAGGCGTCAGCGAATAAAAATAAATGATTTTTTATAGCTACACAATTATCGTGTAGCTATTTTTTGCTCTTCCCATAATGCTAGTGCTATAATTGCATTAATTTATAATAAAAAGGTGGATATGTATGAACTTATTTACAACCAAAGATAAACACAAAAATGGTTTTACCATCGTCGAACTCCTAGTCGTCATAGTAATCATTGGTATTTTAGCTGCTGTCACGATGGTTTCATATAGCGGTATCACAACTAAAGCTAAAACTGTTGCTCTTCAAAGCGACCTAGCTAATAACTCTGACCTTCTAAAACTATACAATGTAACATATGGTTCATATCCAACTGCCTTAGACGCCAACAAATGTCCAACTGCTCCTAATGTCGATACTAACTACTGTCTTAAACCTAGTAGTGGCATTACTCTAACATACCAACCAAGTAGCACAACTGGTGTAGCTAGTGACTTCTCACTCTATGCCTCTAAAGATGCCCTAAACTACCGTATAACCAGCGACAACGCCATGAGCCCTCAATCAATATCACTAGTTTGTCCCTATGGCTTTATTGTTGTTCCTGGCAGTACAACATATAGCACGACTGACTTCTGTGTTATGAAGTATGAAGCTAAAATTCAAGGCCAAAATGATGGCAACCAAACCTATAGTGCAGCCTTCATACCTGAATCCCGTGCTTCTGGTACTCCATGGGTAAACATATCTCAAACCAACGCCATTGCCGAAGCACCAACTGCCTGCACTGGCTGTCACCTCATTACCGAAGCTGAATGGATGACAATAGCTCAAAATGTCCTTAATAACCCAGTAAACTGGCGAGATAATGTTGTTGGAACTGGTTCTAGCAGTACAAACTATATATACTCTGGTCATAACGACAACGCACCAGCTAATGCTCTTGCTGCCAGTACTGATAATGACGGCTATTATGGCACTGGCCAAACTACTGGCACCCAAAAACGCACCCTCACTTTATCTAATGGTGAAGTTATCTGGGATATTGCTGGCAATGTCTATGATTGGACTAATGCAACCATAGGAGCTAATTTACAGCCTGGGTTATCTGGCGAAGTCGCCTATGCCTTAAAACAATGGAACAACGCATCATTATTAATGAATGGATTGCCAGCCCTGTCCCAGCCATCATCAACTGGCATTGCTGGCGTTACCACTTGGAGTTCTACTCAGGGGATAGGGCAGCTTTCTAGCAATTACGGTGAAACTGGCGCGCGCGCTTTTCTTCGTGGTGGCCTTTGGAACTCTGGTGGCAACGCTGGGGTTCTTTACTTGAATTTGAGCGGCGCTCCGAGCTACGCGAACGCGGCTTTCGGTTTCCGGGTTTCCCGGTGATAGAACAACGAAATGAGCGTCTAGACAAACTTGTTTGTATAGACCGAGTGAGGCGGTTCTATCCCGAAGGGATATAGACCTTAACTCTTAGCTCTTGAACTCTTATTTCTTATGACTTTTTATCTTTTTTCTATCGATTCCATCATATACCACTAGTGAATATTTGATTATTTAGTTACAATATAAATATGTTTGATACAAAACCATACGACGAAAAATTTAGCACAGCAGTTGTGCGCTTTGAAGAAGAACTCAAAAAAATTCGAACTGGCCGGGCCCATCCGAGCCAACTTGAAAGTGTCAGGGTCGAAGTATACGGTACCTTGTTACCCCTAAATCAAGTGTCTAATGTTACCGCCTCGGAAGCACAGATGCTTTTGATTACGCCATTTGATACAAAGAATATCCAGTCGATTTCTGCGGCTATTCGTGCTGATCAAAGTTTAGGTTTGAACCCAAGTGATGACGGTCGAGTAATTCGTGTCCCAGTCCCAGCCTTGACGGAGGAGCGTCGCAAACAACTTGTGAGACAGGCGAGCGAAAAAGTTGAGGAAACGAAGGTTGCTATTCGTGGTGTACGTCAGGATGCTTTAAAAGAGGCTAAACGAAAAAAAGAAGCCAAAGAATTATCCGAAGATGATGAGCGTCGAATTGAAAAAACAATTGACGCAACCACTGCATCAATTGGTTTGAAGATTGACGAAATATTTAAAAATAAAGAAAAAGAAATCTTAACGATATAATGCTTTCATTTTTGGGAATTATTGTTGGGCTATTAATTCTTGTTATTCTTGTTGTTGTTCATGAATTCGGCCATGCGATTATTGCACATAAAAATGGCGTTACTGTTGAGGAATTTGGTATAGGGTTACCACCTGCAATAAAAAAAACAAAGCTCAAAAGCGGTTTAATATTTAGTTTAAATTGGTTACCGATTGGCGGTTTTGTAAAGCTAAAAGGCGAATATGATTCGGCTGATAAAAAAGGTGATTACGGAGCCGCTAACTTTTGGCAAAAAACTAAAATTTTATTTGCAGGAGTGCTTTTTAACTGGGCTTTTGCTGCTATATTGTTAACAATTTTAGCTTTTTTTGGCTTACCAAAAATAATTCCTAATCAGTTTAACGTTGAAGGGGATACCGCAATAGTGTATAAGCCAGTCCAGGTTGTTTCTGTATCTAAAGATGGCGCGGCTGAAAAAGCGGGTTTATTGACCAATGATAAGATTTTAAAAATCGATCAGAAATCAGTTAATACTGTTGATGAATTGATTGAATTTTCGAAATCGCATCAAAATAAAAGCATAGAGATAACATATTTACGTGATAATGTTGAGAAAAATACAACAATAGATTTTCAAAACGATCAGGATGGCGGTTATATTATTGGCGCAAGTTTAGGTCAATCAGAGATTCAAAAATCAACTTGGTCAGCTCCAATTGTTGGAATTGTTACCACGGCTCAATTTACTTGGTTGACAATTCAGAGTTTGGGGAATTTAGTTGTAAATATATTTAGTTCTGGGATTCAATCAGTTGGTGATAATGTTGCTGGCCCGGTTGGTATTTTGGGAAGTATTTTTCCAACAG
>CAZTKH010000050.1:0-4422 GCA_964613925.1 uncultured Saccharimonas sp. (SeqCode) | reverse complement strand
TTTCTTTTGTGATTAATGTATCGTTTGATTTTTTCAAACTGTGGTAGTGTCGACATTGGTTGCTTCCTCCACAAGAATACGATATGCAGTGCCAAGCACTCCATTTATAAACTTGCTTGAGTTATCAGAACCAAACGCTTTTGCTAATTCAACCGCTTCATTAATTGCAACTTTTGGCGGAACGGATTCAGCCTTAAAAAGCAATTCATAAAGTCCAATCCTTAATATATTGCAATCAATTCTTGCAATTTGATTAATTGGCCAATCCGGCGCAATTGGTTGAAGTTTTTCATCCAATTCGCAACTTTTTTCAATAACACCTTTTGTTAGCGAGCTAACAAAATCTTTATCATCAATTGTTGTTTTATACCTATCAAGGTTGCGTCGAAGAATCTCATCTACATCTACAGACATATCTCGAGCTTGAACACGAAATTCATATTCATACAGAGTTTGTAATGCAACGATGCGACCCAGGTGGCGATTAGATGCCATAGCGTTTAATTCTTTCTTTTGTTATGTTTTAAGGTAATATACTATCGCTTATTTTGCGAGAGCTTTGCCAGTTTCGCGACGAGTTGTGCGAACCTTAACTGGTGATTTTGCATTAACACGTCGTGCTAATTCAAGACGTAAATGACTACGTCGCATACCAGTCTTTCGTGGACTAGTCTGTTTTTTAGGTTGTGACATAAAGAACTCCTTATCGGTTAATATTATAAAACTTACTAGATATTATAGCTTATTACTTATTATTGCTCAAGAGGCAATAACAATATTTACTAGTTTTCCTGGAACATAAATAATTTTTTGAGGAGTTTTTTCACCAACAAAATTTTTAACATTATTATTTTCCATAGCCATAACTTTTATTTCTTCCGCATCTGTATCAGTAGAAACCTCAAATTTTCCACGTAATTTTCCATTAACTTGAACAACAATAGTCATCGTATCGTCGACAATTAACTTCTCATCATATTTTGGCCATTCATTGTGCTGAATTAAACTATTTTCACCAAGCTCATGCCATAATTCTTCAGTAATATGTGGCGCAAAAGGTTCAAGTGTTTGCAACAATGTCTTTAGAGCCGTACCCCAAACTTGATCCGAAAAACCGTCAAGCTTAAGTTTATATAGCTCATTCGTATATTCCATCATTGATGAAATGGCAGTATTTAGACTCATACGATAAAAATCTTCGGTAACTTTTCGAACCATTTTATGTTGCAATCGAACAACTTTATCATCATTACCAGTGAATGATTTTTCCGCTTGTAAATATTCTTGAACTAAAACCCAAACACGATTTAAGAATCGATAGATGCCAGCCACGCCGCGTGAACTCCATGACGCATCAAGCTCAACTGGGCCCATAAATAACACGTATGTTCTAAGGGCATCAGCACCGTAACCCTGATCAATCACGTCTAATGGATCAACAACATTCCCCTTGCTTTTACTCATTTTTGATCCGTCTTCGGCATTAATATATCCGTGATAAACTAATTTTTTAACCGGTTCTTTAAAGTTTGTTAAGCCCATTTCATTAAAGACGTGCGTCCAAAAACGAACATATAGCAAATGAGCTACCGCATGGTCGCCACCAATATAACAATCAACTGGCGCCCAATAATTGATTAAGTTTGGATCCCAAGCCATCTTGTTATTATTTGGATCAGCATATCGAAGCAAATACCAACTACTGCAAGCATAGCCATCCATTGTATCAGTTTCGCGTTTTGCTGACTTACCACACTTTGGACAAACTGTATTAACCCAGTCGGTCGCTTTTGCTAAAGCCGATTGGCCATCGCCTTTTGGCGCAAAATCTTCAATTTCAGGCAACACTACAGGCAATTGATCTTCCGGAACGGCAACAGCGCCACAATCTTCACAATGAACTATCGGCGTTGGACAACCCCAATAACGCTGGCGGCTAATTAACCAGTCGCGCATCTTGTAAGTAGTCTTTGAGCGGCCCATTGCTTGTTTTTCTAACCAAGCAACAATTTCTTCACGCGCGTCACTCGACGTCATACCATCAAATGAACCAGAATTAACTAAAATACCCTCGTCGTGATATGGTCCAACGGCATCGCAAGTTTCAGGTTTTTCAACAACCTGAATTATTGGCAAAGAATATTTTTCAGCAAAAGCAAAGTCACGTTCATCATGAGCTGGAACAGCCATGATTGCACCAGTACCATAACCGGCCAAAACATAATCAGCAATCCAAATTGGCGTTTTTTCACCATTAACCGGATTAATTGCATAGCTACCAGTGAACGCGCCAGTTTTTTCGCGCGTATCATTCATGCGCTCAATTTCGGACTTTTTAATCGAATCAGCAATGTATTTCTCGGCAAACTCTTTGTAATCGCCAACCAATATATTTTTTGCCAAAGGATGCTCTGGCGCGATAACAACAAAGGTCGCTCCAAATAGCGTATCTGGACGGGTTGTAAATACAGTAATGGTATCATCAGAATTATCTAACTTGAATTCAACTTCAGCCCCTTGTGAGCGACCAATCCAATTTGTTTGAGCTGTTTTAATTTTAGTCGGCCAATCCAAATCTGGAAGCTCTTCTAGTAGTTGATCGGCATATTCAGTAATCTTGAAAAACCATTGTTTCATCGACTTTTTTTCGACTTCAGTTCCACATCGCCAACATTTGCCGCCTTCAACTTGTTCATTTGCAAGAACAGTTTTATCAACCGGACACCACCATTGAAGTGACTCTTTTTGATAAGCTAAACCCTTTTCAAACAACTTGGTAAAAACCCATTGCGTCCAGCGATAGTATTCTGGGTCACTAGTGTTAATTTCACGGGACCAGTCAATACTAACGCCCATACGCCTAAATTGCTTCTTAAAGTTAGCAATGTTAGTAGCCGTAGCAATAGATGGCGCTGTGCCGGTTTTAATAGCGTAATTTTCAGCAGGCAACCCAAAAGTATCCCAACCAATAGGGTTTAAAACGTTATATCCTAGCTGACGGTAAAAACGTGCCACCGAATCAACAATTGAATAAGAAAAAGCATGCCCAACATGCATACCAGCACCACTTGGGTAAGGAAACATGCCCGATACATAATATTTTGCCTTTGCTTCATTAATCACAGCTTGGTTAGCTTTTTGCTCTTCCCAAACTTTTTGCCACTTTGGCTCAATTTCACTAGGATTATAACGTTTCATAATGACAATAAGTATAGCAAATTCTTATCTGTTATACAAAGTCTAAGAATTTTTTTGAAAGAAAGCCGCCTTTTTTTCAGTCCATTTTGGCGACTGTCTTACTAAATACTTTTCATCTTCCGGTGATTGAAGTAAAGCCTTTACTGCCTCCTCAAGATAAATGCCGCCTTCCGAACCTTTACAAAGCACGACAGCGCCTTGCTCTAGAATATTTCTAACATATGTGCCTGCTAATACGGAATTACTAAAACTCTTAACCTTGCAGCCATTTTTTTGCGCCTCAACAGCCAAATATTTCTCGGCTTCAGCCCCAACCGTTACAACCAAGTCTAATTGGCTAGCATCACACAATTGACCAATCTTTTCATGTTCTTCGGCAGACGTCTCGCCAAGCTCATTCATACTTCCTAATATGGCAATTTTTTGAGGAGCATTTATAGAATATAGCGTTCTAAGAGACGACATTGCGGCCAAAGGACTTGAGTTATAACTATCATCAATAATTATTGAGTTTTCAACGCCCCTTAAAATATTCATTCGGCCATCCGCTGGACGAATTTTTGACAAGCCTTTAAATATTTCTTCCGGATTCATACCAAGTTTTAAAGCAACCGCAGCCGCGGCAATCGCCGGTCTTAGCGTGTGTTCACCTAATACTTTTATAGAAACGTCTATCGGTTCAGCTAATTCTGGTGCATAAAATTTACCTTTATTGCCGGTTTTCATTGAAAAATTTTCGCTAATAAAATGATACTCAGCCG
The DNA here is from genome assembly GCA_964613925.1 of uncultured Saccharimonas sp. (SeqCode). Lineage (GTDB taxonomy): Bacteria > Patescibacteriota > Saccharimonadia > Saccharimonadales > Saccharimonadaceae > UBA1547. The sequence continues at coordinate 463 of CAZTKH010000050.1, read as the reverse complement.
TAGCATTTGTGCCATATGTATTTACTTTTGGATTTTTTAAATACTTTGAATATTGGCCATCGATATCGTCACGATTTATAAGAGCTATCTTGGAAAAATTTGCTAATTCTAGCTCTTCTTTGGCAACAGCATCCATTGTTTTAAAATATTCCATATGTTCTGGCGACACAGCTGTAACCACGCCGATATCTGGATGTAGATACTGACAAAATTGCATAACTTGGCCTATCCGATCAGAGCCTAATTCTTGAATAATTACATCAACATCAGATGGCTGACTAATTCGGCGCCTTGCTGCACTAAATACTGCCAGCCAAGCAAATACATTCCTAATATTCTTAGGATAATCAATACCTAATATTGCCAAAGGCGCACTAAGATTTGTATTGTGATTGCCGCCCTCAACACGAAGTCTAAATTTCTCCGATAATACCGTAGCAATAGCAATTTTTGTACTAGTTTT
>CAZTKH010000049.1:0-4484 GCA_964613925.1 uncultured Saccharimonas sp. (SeqCode) | reverse complement strand
CCTTTCACCTCAACAACGTCAATGTTGCGCTCTAGCCAAATGAGCTAAGAGCCCGTAACCTCAACTAGAATATCAAAATGAGGATAGTGACGCAAGGTGTGATTTTGTGTTATAATCCTATATAGGCTAAGACGCGACCTAACCAATCGCCGAGCTTCGCGGGCGTAAGACGTACGTAACGTTTTTCTCAAGAGTTCTCTAGCATGAATGCACAAGAGAAAAGTCCGGTGGAACCGCCCCTAAAAGGGTCCGAGACATACGATAGTTGGATTTAATTATTTAAATCTATAAGTCGTATGTTTTTTATTTATTTAATTCGTCTTAAGGCGAAAAAGGAGCAAAAATGAACGAAGAACAATTACACATAATGCGCCATAGCTTATCCCATATTATGGCGGCATCAATTCAGAGATTATGGCCAGATGCGAAATTTGGCGTTGGTCCAGTAATCGAAAACGGGTTTTATTATGATATTGATTTTGGCGACAAGACAATATCTGAAGTAAATTTTGCAAAAATTGAAAAAACCATGCGCGAAATTATTAATCAAAATGTTGCTTTTGAAAAAATCGACATGTCGATTGATGAGGCAATTACTTGGGCTCGGGAAAATAATCAGCCATATAAAGAAGAATTGTTAAATGATTTAAAACGAGCTGGTACTACCGTTGCTAAGGAAATAGATCAAGAGGAATTAGGTCTTTCTTCTAGCAATTCCGTTGTTGATAATGTGACTTTTTATCGAACCGGTAAATTCTTTGATCTCTGCCGTGGCCCCCATATTGCTAGCACAAAAGAAGCTGGCGCTTTCAAAATAATGAAAATTGCTGGTGCATATTGGCGAGGCAAAGAGACAAATCCGCAGATGCAGCGTATTTATGCTGTAGCTTTTGCAAATCAGCAGGATCTTGACGCCTATCTTGAGATGCTAGAGTTGGCAAAAACGCGCGATCATCGCACTGTTGGACCACAACTTGGTATATATATGGTTTCTGATGCGGTCGGGCAAGGGTTACCGTTAATGATGCCACGCGGCGAGACTTTAAAAGATGTATTAATTAGATACATGCGCCAAGAAGAGGAAATTAGGGGATATAAATATGTTGAAACCCCAGTTTTGGCTCATGAAAATTTGTATAAACGATCGGGGCATGCTGATCATTACAGTGATGGTATGTATAAATTACAGGACGACGAAGGGCAGACTTTTTATCTTAAACCAATGAATTGTCCTCATCATCATATGATTTTTGAAAAAATGGTTGGCAGCTATCGTGATTTGCCATTTAAATTGGCAGAAGCGGGTCGAATTTATAGAAAAGAATTATCTGGTACCTTGTCAGGATTGATTCGTGTGCGTGGTCCTATTACTCAAAATGATTCACATATTTATGTCAGACCAGACCAGTTAAAAGAAGAGTTTATCAAAGTGCTCGATTTATTTAAAAAAGTATATGAAATAATGGGCATTAGCGATTATTGGTATCGATTGTCTTTGCCAGATTTTAATAACGATAAATATGAAGGCGACAAAGAATTATGGAGTAGCGCGAGTGAGTCTATTCGTGAAGCTATGCGTGAATTTGGAGCTGACTTTATAGAAGTTGAAGGCGAAGCGGCGTTTTATGGTCCGAAAATTGATATTCAAACTCGCAATATCTTAGGTAAAGAAGATACGATTGCGACTGCACAGGTTGATATTTTGGTGCCGTATCGAATGGATTTAAATTATGTCGATGAATCTGGTAACAAAGCAAAGCCGATTATTATTCATCGTGCAATCTTGGGTTCATACGAGCGTTTTATTGGTATGTTGATTGAAAAAACTGCTGGATGGTTTCCTTTTTGGCTTGCCCCTGAGCAGGTTCGAATTTTGACGATTAATAATACTTTGGGTGACTATGTTGACGAAATAAAATCGGTTCTTGAAGATGTCGTTTTAATGGAGCCATTAAAATACAATAAATTACGCTATGATATTGATGATAGAAATGAATCTTTGGGTAAAAAAATCAGAGAAGCAACTAGTGTTAAAATACCCGTACAATTGATTGTTGGACCTCGAGATAAAGATTCAAGAGAGGTTAGCGTAAGATTGCAAAATAAGGAAGAAAAAGTTTCCCTAGATAACCTAAAGCAGTATCTTTTGAATTTATAAATAGTTATGAAAAAAAATACAATTAATAAGCCAATTATCGCGATTGATATTGATGATGTATTAGCTCACAGTGTTCCAATGATATTAGAATATAGCAATACTCATTGGAATACGGAGCTTACGATTGATGATTATGATGAAAATTTTTCAAAGATGTGGCAAGTTTCTCATAAAGAAGCGGATAGTCGTATTAACGAATATTTTAAATCTGGAATATTGAGTGACTATATGCATCACGAAGACGCCTTTGCGGTTTTTGAAAAATTAAAAAAAGACTTTAAATTTATAGTAGTTACTTCTAGAAGCACTTGGCTAAAAGATGTAACAGTTGATTGGATAAATAAATGTTTCCCATATGTATTTAATGATGAGGATATTTATTTTGCTGGTTTTTGGGATGGTGGCTCTAGCGATGTCGTCATTAATCAAGATAAAGGTGATTTTTTATCAAAACTTGGTGCAAAATATATAATTGATGATCAGCCAAAACATTGTCTGGGTGCTGATAAAAATGGAATTAAGGCACTATTATTTGGTGAATATAGTTGGAATAAAACGAACAATTTACCGCAAAGTATAACAAGAGTAAAAAATTGGAATGAAGTATTAAGATATTTTGAAGAAAATTGTATTTGTAATGACAATAAATAAACTTCCTTTAATTGTTATTGTGGGCCCTACTGCAAGTGGTAAAACGTCTCTCGCAATCGACGTAGCCAAGCGTTATAACGGCGAGATAATTTGTGCCGACTCAAGGTCTATATATATAGGGGCTGATATTGGCACTGCAAAGGCTACAAAGCAAGAAATGTCCGGTGTCGTTCATTGGGGAATTGATTTAGTTGAGCCTGGCCAGTATTATTCAGCTGTTGATTTTAAAAATTATGCGATGAATAAAATTGATGAAATTAGATCGCGAAATAAACTACCGATTTTAGTTGGCGGTACTGGACTTTATGTCGACGCTGTTATATTTGACTATAAATTTGGTTCAGCTGCTGATATGGCAAAAAGGCAACAACTTAATAATTTATCTCTTGAAGAATTATATGAATATTGCAAAAAAAACAACATAACATTGCCTGAAAACTATAAAAATAAGCGTTATGTGGTTAGGGCAATTGAACGCGAAGGTCAAAATATATCAAAAAGTTCTTTGCCAATTGATAATACGATAATTATTGGAATAGACATTGAAAGAAATGAACTAAGGACAAAGATTTCAAAACGATCTGAACAATTTTTTGAACATGGTGTAGTTGAAGAGGCTATATTTTTGAGCAAAAAATATGGTTGGGATAATGAGGCGATGAAAAGCAATGTTTATAAGTTGGTTAGAGAATATCTGTCCGGTAATATGACTTTATCTGATATAAAAATCAAAAACGCCACTATGGATTGGCGACTAGCGAAGCGGCAATTAACATGGTTAAAACGCAATAAGTACATTAATTGGATGGATAGTAGCCAAATAAAAGATTATTTGGATATTCAACTCGCAAAGATTGATTAGCCGTGTTATTATAAGAACACGAAAGTTATACGGAGTAATATCATGATTGATGCATTATTTGGTTCAAAAACTCGGGTAAAATTATTGCATTTATTCTTGAATAATCCCGGACAACCATTTTATGTCCGAGAGATAACTCGCAAAATCGATGAGCAAATTAATTCAGTAAGACGTGAATTGTCAAATATGCTTGAAGTGGGTATTATTACGTGCGATAGTGCTGATAATAAACTATATTATCAAGTAAATCAGCGCTATGATTACTATGTACCACTAAAGGCGATATTTGGCGATGCAAAAAGTCATAAAAATAATGTTTCTATGGTCATGAGCGTTGATAATAAAAAAGATTACGATGAGATTGTCCAAACTTTGCCTGGCATAAATCTAGTTATTTTTGCTGGAGTGCTGGTTGAGGGTTCCAATTCGTCAGTAGATATTCTTTTTGTCGGCAATGTATCGTCTTCAAAGATTAAGGCAGCTGTCGATTATATAGAAAAATATGAAGGTAGAGATGTAAATTATACAGTTTTGCCGTATGAAGAATTTTATTACAGACTTAGTGTAAGAGATAGGTTTATAACAGAAATTTTGAATACCAAGCACAACGTAGTAGTCGATAAAGATAAAATACTTGGATAAGGAGATATATATGTTTGAGATTGAATATAAAGGTGCAAATTGTGTAACGATTGATGCAAAGAAAACAAAATTGATTGTTGATCCAAAACTATCAATCGTTGGACTTGGCGATATAGATACAAAAGGTGCGGTTGAATTAGCGACAGAGGAGAGGTTTGCTGTAAATAATCC
>CAZTKH010000048.1:0-4608 GCA_964613925.1 uncultured Saccharimonas sp. (SeqCode) | reverse complement strand
TGTCGACACTACCACAGTTTGAAAAAATCAAACGATACATTAATCACAAAAGAAACCAAATTCAAGAAATAGTTCGCGAACCTACCTCTGGCGGTATTATTTTTCGTCATGGTCAAGACGGTGAAATTGAGATTTTATTGATTCAGGACGGAAAAGATCGTTGGACGATTCCAAAGGGTCATATCGAAGAAGGTGAGACTGCTCAGCAAACAACATCACGAGAAATTGGCGAAGAAGCTGGTTTGCATGACGTTGAAATATTGGGATGGCTAGGAAAGATACATTTTCGTTATCGTAGAGTTGATAAGTTAGTGCTCATGACAACGCAAATTTATCTTGTAAAAGCCAAGGGCGATACTAATGCAATCAAAAAAGAAGATTGGATGCATGATATTAAATGGTTTAAATTTAATGATGCATTGAATATGATTGAATATGAAGATATTGGAAAATTAATGTTACTTGCAATGAAAAGAATAAGACAGGAGAATTTATGAGTGGAATGCCAACAGCCCCTTATCAGGACTTCGCAAGAGAAAAATTAGGTTTTGAATTTCAAGATATTCAACTATTGATGACAGCATTAACGCATCGCAGTTATGTTAATGAGCATAAAAAAAGTGTAAGCGAGCACAACGAGCGTCTAGAATTTTTGGGTGATGCAGTTTTGGAATTGGTTGTTACTGACTATTTGTTTAAGAATTATAATGATCCGGAAGGCATTTTAACTAATCTTCGTGCTGCTTTGGTTAGAACTGAAAGTATTGGTGAGGCTGGTGCAAAGCTTGGTTATGAGCCACTGGTTCGAATGAGCAAGGGTGAAAAACAGGGTAGCGATCGAGCTCGTCAACAAATTCTTGCCAATGCTTTTGAGGCAGTTACGGGTGCTATTTATCTTGAACGAGGCTACGATGATGCGGCTGCTTTTATACAAAAACATATTATTTGTAAATTGGAGAATATTTTAAAATCTGGTAGTTGGCGTGATTCGAAATCACATCTACAGGAAGTTTCACAGCGAATTGATGGCTTTACACCACAATATCGAGTTATTGAAGAGACTGGTCCTGACCATGATAAAATTTTTACGCTTGGTGTTTATGTTGGTGAAAAATTAATGGGAACTGGCACTGGTCCAAGTAAACAGGTTGCACAACAACAAGCCGCTCAAGCTGCATTAGATGCTTACGCAAAAATCAAAAAATAAACTAAATTCTTTATCGAAAACGCTTATGCTATCATATTAGTATAATGGTTAATAAATCTGGATTTACTATAGTCGAAGTTTTAGTCGTGACCGCCATAATTGGTATTATGTCGATAATTTCGATAATTTTATATATGGATTAAGCCAAAAAGCTTTAGTTTCGGCTATAAAAACCGATCTCAAGGAGGCGTCCCAAAAAATAAAACTATTCAAAGTTGCTAATAACGCTTATCCATTGACGCTTGATTGCGGAGCGCCGGATAGTCGAACGAATTTATGTATTGGATTCAAAAATTCATATACTTATAACTACAATTATGATAATTCATCGTCAAATAAGCATTTTGGTCTGTCTTTGGCATCGTCAAATGGCACTACTTATCGTATCGCTGACGAATCGTCTCCTTTGTCGTGTCCTCAAAATTTTGTCGTAGTGCCTGGAAATAATGCTTTTGGTACAAAAGATTTTTGTGTTATGAAATTTGAAGCAAAACGCGTCGGTTCAACGAATGTGCCGATTTCAAAGCCAGATGATTATCCTTGGGCGAATATTTCTCAGGCTGATGCAAAAAATTTTAGTAAGAATATTTCATACTGTGAAAATTGTCATCTTATAACTGATGCCGAATGGCTAACTATAGCACATAATATTTTGTCGGTTGATAATAACTGGAGTGGTGGTAATATTGGGAGCGGTTTTGTCTATTCTGGCCATAATGATGGAATTCCCGACAATGCTTTATCGGCAGATTTAAATGACGACAATGGCTATGCTGGTACAGGCAATAGTTCAAGTTCTAATCCTAATCAAAAACGCACTCTTAAACTATCGAATGGAGAGACAATCTGGAATTTTTCTGGAAATATCGATGAATGGACGAGCGATGTTGTTGATGGTGGCCAATTGCCAGGTATTGCAGGCTATTCTGGGTATGTTGAATATAACTGGAATAATTCAGGAATACAATTGAAAGGCATGAATTCAAATTCTTTGCCAAGTAATGTTACGCCCCAGGCCGCTAATTGGACGGTCGCGCAGGGCATGGGGGTGTTGTTTAGTAATATTGATGAGCCAAATCAAAGAGGATATATTCGTGGCGGAAGTTGGGGTAGCACATATTTGGCGGGAATTTTTGGCCTCCATTTAAATGCCGAGCCAGCAACTGTTTATGTTACGATTGGTTTTCGAGTTGCGTCATCTTAATATTTAGCACTTTTTCAAAAAGTCTGATTGACTATTTATGCAAAAAAGTGTAGAATTATTCAAGAGTAAAATTAATTTTTAATAGAGATAAAAGGAAACCATATATTTATGCTCGCAATCCGCTTACAGCGCGTCGGTCACACAGGTTATGCTATGTATCGAATCATTGTTCAGGAAGCACAACGCCAACCAACTAGTGGTCGTGTTATTGCTCAATTAGGAACATACAACCCACACACCAAAGACGTAAAAATTCAAGTTGAGACCGCTCAAAAATATTTAGATAATGGCGCACAACCTTCACCACGAGTTGTTAAATTACTCGACGGCGCAGGTGTTAAATTACCTAAATGGGTTGAAAAAGCTTCAACTAACAAGAACAAAACTGTTCGAAATGCTGAAAAATTACGCAAAAATCAGCCAAAAACCGAAGAATAGTTCATTAATTTTTGTAAAACTTTAACATTAGTACTATACTTTAATAGTACTAATGTTATTAATCGACGAGGAGAGACAGTATGTCCACAATGGATCAACAGTTTATTGAATATATAGTTAAGTCGCTCGTAGGTCATCCAGATGATGTTACGGTAGAACGAGTTATTGATGAAAAAGGTGTTTTGCTTTCACTTACGGTAAATCCAGAAGATTTGGGCCGTGTTATTGGTAAGCGTGGAGTTACGGCTCAAAGCTTGCGAACATTACTTCGTGCTCTTGGAACAAAAAATGATGCACGCTATAACCTTAAAATTGTCAATAATGATGATCAAAGAGAAAACTATACTACGTCATCAGAAGCTAGCATTAGCGAGTCTGTGGAAAACTCAACAGATGAGACCGTGGATAACGATTATGATTATTCAAAAAAGTCTCGTGAAGAGCTTGCAGAACTAGACGACCTAGATATATAATCATAAACAGTTACAGACAAAACGTCTTAACTGCGAGAAAATGAAATTGTAAAGCTCATGCGAGCAACAATAAAAAATATATATTGTTGAGAGATTTATATGTCAGAGAAACCACCTATCTTTTGGGTGGTTTTTTTGTGGAATATTTTTTTGATAAAACAGCATAATACGCTTTGTCGAGTGATATAATATTTAAAGATGAGAAAAATACAAGTAATTACTTTGTTTCCGGAAATGTTCACTGGTGTGTTGAATAATTCTATGATGTGGAAGGCTCAAAAAGCTCAGGCGGTTGAGTTTCGTTTGATTAATTTACGAGATTTTGGACTGGGCGCGCGTAAAAGAGTTGATGACACACCATATGGCGGCGGTGATGGCATGCTATTGATGGCTGAGCCGTTGTTTAATGCCATTGAGGATGCGAAAGAATATGATCCATCCGCTAAGGTTGTTGCTATGACTCCACGAGGTCAGCGCTGGAAGCAATCAACTGCCAAAAGTTGGTCCGAAAGCGGGGATGGTTATATTTTTGTCTGTGGCCGATATGAGGGTTATGATGAACGAATTTTAACATTAGTTGACGAGCAGGTAAGTGTTGGTGATTATGTTTTGACGGGCGGGGAATTACCAGCAATGACGATTATCGACAGTATTGTGCGCTTAATTCCTGGTGTTTTGGGTGGCGAAATGAGTACCGAGATTGAAAGTTTTAGTGATGGTGAGACTTTGGAATTTCCACAGTATACGCGTCCGGAAGTATTTAGGGGATTAGAAGTGCCGAAGGTGCTTTTGAATGGTAATCATGCCGAGATTGATAAGTGGCGCAAAGACCACTCTATAAAAGTTGACTTAAGATAATAAATCTGTTACAACAGGAATAGTTACAGATAATCTATGCAATGAATATATTAAAAGGGGGTGACCACAATATGGCCACTGAAAATTTTTTGTCTGCATTTGAAAATGCCTTTATCGACGGTGATGATGCTTTACGCATGATAGCCATCGATGCAAGTAATCGTATTGACGACTCTTTTTCTGTTAATTTGTTTATTATTAAACTCTTTCACGAGAACATTTCTGGGAACTGTTATTCGTTTGAGGGGGTTGATAGACACGATTGTCGTTACGAGGGGTCGATATAATTTTATGGATAAAAATGATTGCTTTTTGACCAAGATAGCCTAATCTGTAAAGCCCGGGGAAGTTCCGGGCTATTTTTTGTCAAAATACAAGGAAACCCCGCAAAAAGCGGGGCACTGTTGTGGTGGATATCGAAGTGCGAT
>CAZTKH010000047.1:0-4619 GCA_964613925.1 uncultured Saccharimonas sp. (SeqCode) | reverse complement strand
GTAAATGCGTCATGTTAATGACAAGTTTGGATTTCCAACAAAGCAAATCATACATCAATGCCGGCGGAACTGATTTTGGCGATGTCAATGGCAATGGTACTGTCGAAGGGCTAAAGAAAGAACTGACTACGGGGCAAGGGTTTAGGCCGATAGGAGACAATACGACGTCAGCAAAACGTTTTGCGGGGACATTCAGGGGGGTTCAAAACAGTATATATAATATGTACATCAATCGAAATGTTGTTGATAATATCGGATTATTTGGCTACATAACTGGAACTGTGGCTAATGTAAAGCTGATCGGTGTTAATGTAACTGGTCGTGATTACACCGCCGGTTTAGTCGGCAATAATTTTGGAACTATCTATGATGTTGAGGCGACTGGTAATTTAACGGGCAATAATCGAGTCGGATTAGTCGCTGGGTATGCTGATTTTTATAAACATATTACATCAGTAATTGTCGAGGGTAATGTAACCGGAAACGATTGCGTAGGGGGTATAATAGGTTATGATTATTATTCTACTATCAGAGGCATAAACAAAGGAGGTTCGATTACTTCAAATGGTAATATTGGTCGCCTGACCGGATATGATCCTTATACTTTTACCGTTGGAGTTTCTATAAATAGCGTTACTTTAAATGGCTCTACGGTGTCCAATACATCGCCCGATAACAAGAACGGCCTTAATATTGATAGCCTGTCTGATTTAAATAATTTACCAATCGTAGAATTAGCTTTGGATACATATATAGGTGCTGACAATGACGGCGATGGTTATTATTGGGATTATAACGATAGTGGCGTTGTCATCAAGAAAAACACTACAGACAATCCATTAAATACCAGCTTGTCGGGTACAGGTACATCTAATGATCCATACCTAGTTAGTTCAGTTAATGACTTAAAACAGGTCAATTTACAACTAAGCAAATTTTATAAATTAAGTTCTAATTTAGACATGACTGGGCAGAAAGAGTACACGATTGGAAGTAGAATTAACCCATTCACAGGAACGTTCGACGGCAATTTCAAAACAATAGAAAATTTTTCAATCAATTCTCCGGAATCATATATGGTCGGTTTATTCGGTCAAAATAACGGTAACATAAAATATTTGACATTATCAAACGCGAATATAGTCGGTGGAAATTACGTGGGTGTCGTCGCCGGCTCAAACGAAAGCGGAGCGACTATCAACACTGTAAATGTAGTAGGGAATGTAACTGGCAAGAGCAATGTCGGGTTAGTCGTAGGCCGCGCTAACGGCAGTACGTACGTGATTAATGTTCGCGCACAAGGAAACGCGACTGGTATTAGTAATGTTGGCGGTATTACTGGATATATTTATACTTCACACATAAGAGGCGTATATGAGGGCGGGGCAGTAATTGCAACCAGTTCAAATGCTGGACGTATTGCTGGATATAATTGTGTTTGCGGTGGATCAATAAGTTCTTTGGCTATGAATTCTATAACCGTCAACGGATCAACTGTTAATAGTTATGACCAAAGCCACAATAATGGAATAAGTATTGCAAGCCTTAATGAATTAAATAATTTATACATGGCTGAACTTTCATTTGATACCTATATTGGTGGCGATAACGACAACGATGGTTATTATTGGGATTATAGCGGTGAGAATATCGTTCATAAAAAAATATCTGATTTTCCTTTAGGATTTGACTTATCAGGTGCGGGCACTGCTGTTGACCCATATCTCATAGAAGATAGCGCAGATCTTAAAAAAGCATCTTCACGACTATCTTCAAACTTCAAACTTGTAAATAATATAGATATGACTGGTGTCAAATTTTATCCATTTGGAAGCAATAATAATACGTTCTCTGGAACATTTGACGGCAATGACAAAACTATCAGTAATATTTCAGTAGACGCTATCAACGCACCGTATACGGCATTTATCGGTAAAAACAATGGTACGATAAAATATTTAAACTTAACCAGCCTTGATGTAAGTGGTGGAAATTTTACGGCCGGAGTTGTTGGTTCTAATGATGGCAGTAGCACGATTAATAATGTTAATGTAACTGGCGACGTTTCAGGTCGTTACACTGTTGGTATGGTGGTAGCAGAGGCTGGTGGTAATTCCAAGGTCTTTAATGTAACAAGTCAGGGCGACGTATACGGTACGAGTAGAGTTGGGGGTATTGCTGGATATAAATATGTATCTCATGTTCGTGGTATTAACAAAGGCGGAACTGTAACTTCTGGTGATTCAAATGTGGGCAGAACGTTAGGTTATAATTGCAATTGCGGTGGATCAATAAGTACTTTAGCCATGACATCAGTTTTAGTGAACGGCTCTACCGTATCTAGCTCAAGCCAAGATAGTAGAGACGGTTTGAATCTAACCAATTTAAGTGAATTGAATAATATTTACATGGCTGAAGTAGCCTATGATACGTACATAGGCGGAGATAATGATGCCGACGGCTACTACTGGGATTTTGACGCTGGCAATGTTGTACGTAAAGATACCGGCACTTATCCGTTAACATTTAGCCTGCTTGGTTCTGGTACCTCTGCCGACCCTTATCTAATTTCAAATTATTCTGAATTAAAACAAGCGAGTTTAAAAATCGATAAATATTATAAATTAACGGCCGATATTGATTTAAGCGGCCAAATATTTTATCCACTAAGTTCATTCGTTAATACTTTTACTGGTAATTTTAACGGCAATGCAAAAACAATCAGTAACATAACCGTAAATGCTATCAGAGCTTCTCACCAAGGATTTATAGGCCGCAATAACGGCGTTATCAAAGGTCTTGTTTTATCAAATATAAACATAACTGGCGGAAACTACACTGCTGGCCTGGCAGGTACCAACAATGGAACAATCAAAGACATTATCGTAACTGGCTCTGCTACTGGGTTAAGTCGGGTTGGATTAATATGTGGAGACAATAGCGCCTCCATAACCAGCGTTGTCGTGCAAGGCGATGTAACAGGAATTGGTTATACTGGCGGTATTGCTGGCAACAACTACACTCAAGCAATAAAAGGAATTAATAGGGGCGGCGCGATAGTAAATACTGGTTCATATATGTATCGTCTTGGCGGTAGAGCTTATTGGGGCGATGGTTTTCAGGGAGCAGCTGTTGCTGCAACGACTACTTTAAATGGCTTGACTGTTTCTAGCGCTAGCTATAATAATCATAACGGCTTAGATATCCTATACAGCGATTTATCTAACAGTGCTACATATACGCCATATGGTTTCAACTTCACCGACGAAGCTCTCGACTATATATGGTACATAGACGGTGGCGTAGCTAAATTCCGTGAAGGTGCATTGTGATTATGCTAATATAAATACAGTAAAATGGTTAATTAGCACCATCTAATATGCCGATCAAATATAAGAAAATAATAATCTAGGAGGATGATTATGGAAACTAACACGCAAAGTAATATGGAAATTAAAAAAGACAATAAAATATTCAAATACATACTTATCGGGCTGGTCGTAGTTATAGTAGTAGGTGGAATAGGAACTTTGTTATATTTTGGAATAAATAAACTTACTGCCGCCAAAGTTACATGTTCCAGTAGTGCCGATAGCGGAGGCATCAAGATTGAACAGAAGTACGATATCGGTTACGAAAAGGACACAGTGACTAATGTGACCGTTACTAAAAAGTTCGAGTACAGCGACAAGACTCAATTCGACGCATTTAAATCAGTTGTAGTTCCCGGTACTGATTCCAATATGACAGACCTTGAAAACGATAATATAAAATTTGAAAGCTCCGTCAAAGGTCAAGCATATTCATATACTCTCGAAGTTAATGTCAAGAGCGCCAGCAAAGACGACGTTACTGCAACCGGGCTTAACAAAAGCCTGAAAGAACTCAAGACCAGCCTCGAAGGACAAGGACTGGTCTGTAAATAACGTTACTTTCAGCAGTAATACCGGCATTTCTATACTCTCAGTGTCAATATTGGGAACGTCGTTAATGAAGATTTGATTTCTACCGGACTTGATAAAAACTTAAACACTCTAAAAACCAATTTGGAAATCAAAAAATTTGTCTACAAGTAAAGGAGGACTTATGAAATTATTATTAACGTCATACGGCATAACAAACGACAGTATTGCGAACACATTAAACGATTTGGTTGGTAAGGAATCGAAAGATATTAAAATCGCATTTATACCTACCGGTGCGCACGGAAGTCGTGGCAATAAAAAATGGTTGATTGAGCAATTAAACTACTTCTTAAAATACAATTATCAGGTTGATGTCGTTGAGATTACAGCACACGAGCCCGACGTAATAAAATCCGCTATGGAAAACTCTGACGTAATATTCTTGGGGGGCGGCAACTGTTTTTATCTGAGTTATTGGATGCAAAAAAGGGGATTGTTCGACTATCTTCCCGAGCTACTTGGAACCAAGGTGCTTGCTGGTTTGAGCGCTGGAAGCATGTTAGCAGGTGTCAACTTGAGAATGTCATCTCAAGCTCTGGACTACACAGGTGATTTGACAGACGAAGCATTAGACACTCTAGGCCCGGCAGGTGAATCGTCCGCAAAAACGCTGCATTTGGTAGATTTCGTATTCAAGCCTCATTTCAATTCGCC
>CAZTKH010000046.1:0-5257 GCA_964613925.1 uncultured Saccharimonas sp. (SeqCode) | reverse complement strand
GTGGCGGTTGCGCCGCGCCAAATTTTCATCGGTTCAAGATATGGCATACTGACAATTTTTCCGTCTTTGGCGATTAAAATATTTTCTTGATGAAATACCGCAATACAGATTGGATATGTGATTGTAAATTTATGAAGTGCCTCGACAAGATTTGTTAGTTGCATGCTAAAAGTTAAAACTTTTGGATAGTATATATTTTGAAAAATCTTTTGTAGTTGAGCAAATGAAGCTATCAGCATTGTGTTTTCTCGGCCAACTATATCCATCGAGCTATTTTTTAATAAATCAATCGCGTCACGAGTTATGACAAGTGGTCCTTCGTAATTACGAACAAATTCTTCATACAATATGGCGGTTTCGCTATTACGTCCAGCGTCGCCAATTAATAAGATACCAGTGGCCCATTGTCCGAGCGCGCGCATCTCGCTGATTGCTTCGCTAGCAAGGCTACCTGATGGGTTTGATTTACCAAAAATGACATCTGTTATGCTGGCTGGGATAGATTTTTTGAGGTTGTCTGGTAATAATATTTTAACCTCGCCTACTCCGGCTTTTAGGGCATTTGAGTAGCTTTCGGCCACGCTTGAAAAACCTAATTTATTTCCACCGATTATACCAAGTTTGCCGGCTTGTGAGCGCTGTTCGGGTTTACTCCATTCGATATCGGGAAAAAGTGGCTTGTCAATAGTTTGTTTTTGCCAGTAAGAATATTCCATAACTTGATTATATATCAAAAAGATTTTTAAATTTAAAAAGGCACCCGTAAATAAATTACGAGTGCCTCAAAGGTGAGGTTAAATGAAGCTATTGGCTGGTACGCTTTCGCATAATCTTTTGCCGTGGCAAATGGTTGACATTTCTCCGACGATTACGCCATCCTCGATGATACAGTCATTCATGATGTGACATCCAAGCTCAACGACAGCTGCCATTTTTATCCAACACCTCTCAAATATGATAGTGTATGTTTTGATATGCGAGCCATCGCCAATTTGGGTTCCGCTCAAAATCTTGACATGATCTTCGATGATAACGCAATTACCAATTGTGACATTGTCTCCAATATTTACGTCTTGTCCGTAGATAACAACTCCTTCACCAAAAGAAACGTTCTTTCCAACAGATCTTATGGTTGTAGTGGTTCCATCGGGATTGACGTGAATAATGTCTATACCTTCGGAAATAACCATTTTTTACCTCCAAAATGTAATGTACTTGCTTCGAACCGCGAAGCCACGGGCGTAAGTATTTTGATATTGTATAAACTAATTATATTGTTGTCAACTTAAAAATAAAAAAACAATAGAAAAGCGCCCATATAAAATGAGCGCTTAAAGTGTGGTTATGAATTTTGTATTGTATTGTCTGGAACTGGATCCTTTGTCAAGATCTTAACAAAAGGACCAAAAATGCAATTGTTGCCTATCTTCGCATCGTGGACGACTGATGTAAAGTTTCCGAAGATTGAAGAGTCTTCGACCGTAACGTTAGCTCCAAATAATGCGTACGCACCTACTATACAATTATCTCCAAAAGAACAACCTTTTCTTATTGTTGCCGAATCGCTAATTAATGTTTTATTACCAATTAATACATCAACTATAGATCCGTCAGGATTTTCGTGTTGAATTAGCCTTTTTTTGATTGTATTTTGTGTTTCCAAAAAAATCACCCCCAAAAAAAATATTAGTCAAAATTGTCGGATCTATAATGAGGATCTTCAATGCGCTTGTGTTTACAATGACCATAGTTTCTAGACGGAGATTTTTTTACGAGTTTTTTACCGTCAATAACATAAATACCGTTAATAATCACAGAATTGGCTGCTACGCTTTGAGTAATTTCACCGCTTACGTCTGAGTTTGCATAGATAGTAACACCGTTATGAATTATAGTTGTTTCGTTTTGACCTCCTATTATGCAATTACCGGTGATTGTTATAAGATTCATCAATATAACATCTTTTCCAATTATCGCATCTTCGGCAATAAAGCAATTTTCTCCTACGGATAAAATATATACAACCTCACCGGTGTTTATATTTGTCCAGGCGACATTTTTACCACTAGGTAAAAGTAATTGCTTTGGGCTGATTTGTTTGACTGGCGGTACAAACTTATGGCAATATTCTAGTTCTGTTCCCATTTTTAACCATCCTATTTAAAAATGTACTTTGCCCCGAACTGCGGGGCCGCAGTTTGATTTGCAATACTAAGTAAGATACCCTATTTGACAAATTACGTCAATATTATTTTAAGATAATTAAAGGATAGCTAATTCTCTATAACGTTTATACTTATTGGACAATGATCAGACCCAAATATATCGGGATGAATTTTTGCCTCTACGATCTCGCCTATGATCGATTTGCTTGCAAACCAGTAATCTATACGCCAACCAACATTGCGAGCCCTAGCGTTGGCCCAGTGCGTCCACCACGTAAACGCATCGGTTTTGTTTGGATATTTATTTCGATATGTATCAATAAAGTCATTTAAAATTATTGTATCGATTCCAAAGCGCTCTTCGTTGGTAAATCCATGTTTGCCAACATTGGCTTTTGCATTAGCTAAGTCCATTTCGGTATGCGCAACATTTAAATCACCACAAAAAAGTACCGGCTTTGATTTTTCTAATTCTTTTATATGTTCTAAAAATGCTGGATCCCATTGCTTGTGACGCAAGTTTAGCCTTGACAGGTTATCTTTTGAGTTTGGCGTATAAACCGTCACAACCCAAAACTTATCAAATTCAAGGCTAATAACTCTACCCTCTTTGGTTAAATCACCGTAAATATCGTCTGTGAGATTATATTTTGTGTTGATATTGTCCGAAAAATCGTAAATAACAGAGAGCGGTTTTATTTTTGTAAAAATTGCTGTTCCGGAATAGCCTTTTTTGGCAGCCGAATTCCAATATTCTTCGTATTCTGGCAAGTCAATAGCAACTTGATTTTGTTCTGCCTTTGTCTCTTGAAGGCATAAAATATCGGGTTTTTCTGATTCAATGAATTTTGCAAAATCGCCCTTATTGATTACTGCGCGAATGCCATTTACGTTCCAAGAATATAGTTTCATCTTAATCATTATTATAATATAAACGTAAAAATAATATTTTAAGAAATATTTTTTATTGTTCTTTTAATATCTCGTTCTTGATCGCGGCGCTTTATAGTTTCGCGTTTGTCATAGGTCTTTTTACCTTTACCTAGTGCAATAACTAGTTTTATAAATCGGCCATTTGTTAGCAATTTTATTGGCACAATACTCATACCAGCAACTTTTTCTTCGGCTAATTTATGAATTTGTTTTTTATTAGCTAATAATTTTCGTGGCGAGGTATCGATTGTGCGATTACCTTGGGTATTTTTATCATTGCTTTTTAGACTAAAGCTCGCATTATTAAGCCAAAGTTCATCATTTTTAATACTTACATATGACCCTTTTAGTTGGATGTGGCCATCACGAGCGGCGCGTGTTTCTGGTCCGGTTAAAACTAAACCAACTACTATTTCTTCATCAAGTGCATAATCAAAAGAGGCTCGTCGATTTACGATAGCTTTGGTAGATATTTTTGCCTTCTTTTTGTTTGTCATAAGCCTATTTTAACAGATTGTTGTGCGGCTCTTTGCTTTTTATATTTATAGTTTAAATAAACCATACCCAAAAACTGCTCAATAATACGATGTAATTGCATAACTTTTCCGATTTGGCGCAGCATTTTAATTTCACCAATAAATCCTTTAACAAAGCCATCTTTTGAAGCCTTGGTGACAACGATTAGTTCCGGTAAATACACCGAGTAAAATGTCTTTTTTCTATCAATTAGCGATTTATTAAGAAGTGTTTCAAGCCCGTAACCTATTTTTGGATTTGACCAAATCAATTGATCGTCAAAGAACTCTTTTGGAATAATACGCTCACCGCTTACGTGGTCCATTTTTAATAATTTATAGATAAACAAAGAATTACCGCGAACACTTAATGTCCAATCGACCCTACCGTCCAAGACTGGTTTTGCGAGTTTTGTAATAGAGTCACTCTCTAAACCCATCAAATCTGCATCAAGCATCATAATTAAATCATTTTTTGCTAATGAAATACCTCTCTTTACGGTAAGGGTTTTTCCCATATTATGCTCGTTTTCGACTAATTTAACATCAAATTTTTTAACAACTTCAGATGTATTATCTTTTGACCCGTCATTTACAACAATCACTTCGTCAATTAAAGGATGATGCTCGACGACTTTTAATACTTCTGATATTCTAGTTTCTTCGTTGTACGCTGCTATTACAACCGAGATTTTTTTATTCATATAAACAGATTCCTTTATTTAAGGTATATTATAATAATAGCAGTAAAAAATTGGAGTCCAACAAAATTAATGCGAATTGCAATATTTTCCGATAATTATACGCCAGATAAAAATGGCGTTTCGATGAGTGTTGAAAATTTTTCAAGATTATTAGCCGCTGATGGTCATCAAATTATGATCTTTTGTCCAAAAAAAGGGCGTTTTTTTGTTGATAAAAAACAAACAAATATAATTGTAAAGAGATATAGTTCAATTACCGCTCCTAGTAATAAAGATACAAAACTAGCTTTGCCGTTTATTTTTACGGCTGTAAAAGATTTAAAAGAATTTAATCCAGATATCGTACATATTCAAACACCTCTTGGCATTGGCTTGATGGGCTTGTGGGCAACTAGAATTTTAAAGATAAAAAGTATTCAAACTTATCATACTTATATTCCCGACTTTTTAATTTATCTTAGCCCAAATGCCCTACTTGGGATTGATAAAATAATTAAATATTTAAGTAATTCTCGCCTAGCCCGTAAGGTTGAATCAAAATCAAATATTGACGATAAGGATGTTGATTTTAGTAAATTAAAAACTCATTTAAGCAAAATGCTTCGCGTTGTGTTTGAGTCAAAAGGTACAACTGAGGATAAAAAGTTAAAAGACATAGTTGGCAAAAGAATTGCTAAGTTTGTTTATAATAAATCAGATTTAATTCTGACGCCATCAAAATCAATGCAACGCTATCTTAAATCTCATGGCGTAAAAAAGAAAGTTACCGTAATGAGTAACGGTATAGATATCAGTATGTTTAAAAGAAAAACTGATTATTCGATCAAAAATCGTATCATATATACTGGTCGTTTGGGTTTTGAAAAGGGTGTTGATGTTTTAATTCAGGCTTTTTATATTGCTCAAAAAACACAGCCAAAATTGCAATTAGATATCTGGG
>CAZTKH010000045.1:0-5273 GCA_964613925.1 uncultured Saccharimonas sp. (SeqCode) | reverse complement strand
TTACGTAGCCAAACTGCTGCCAAGGGTGCTTTTAAGGGCGGTCTAAACGGCCAGTCCGAGATTACGAAGAAATATCATACCTGTGCCCACTTATTGGGGCAAGCGCTTCGAATTGTTTTGGGTGAGTCTGTTGCCCAACGTGGTTGTAATATTGACGAGGAACGAATTCGGTTTGACTTTTCTTGGGGTGAGAAAATGACTCCAGAACAAATCAAGCAAACAGAAGATATTGTTAATGAACAAATAGGTAATGATTTAAAGGTTATTTTTGCGGAATATCCAGTAAAGGTTGCTCTCGAAGAAATGGGTGCACACGGTGAATTTAGTAGTAAATATGGCGATATGGTAAAAGTTTACCAAATTATTGCCGATGGTGCTGACAAGCCATTTAGCATTGAAGTTTGTGGCGGTCCTCATGTTGAACATACCGGTGAAATTTCTGAAGGCGGTAAGCATTTTAAGATTATCAAAGAAGAATCCAGCTCGGCTGGTGTTCGTCGAATTAAGGCGATTTTAGCTTAGATTATCATAATACTAATGCTTGCCACGAATGTTATTTTCAGTCATGATGAAGGTTATGGATGAAATTAGCAAAGATCAACTCGAAATTATTGAAAGACCTTTTCAAGGTGTTAACCCAAAAATAACTAACGGTTTATTTAAATCTTATCGCAACCTATGGTCGTTTGGTGATGGGGTTTATGTTCTGTCTGAAAAACAGACAGTTAGCGTTTTAAATGTGCTTAATGGTGAGTCAAAAGAATTTCTTGAGGTTAGTCATTTCTAATGAAACGATTTATGGATATTCAATAAGGATTGTTCAAAAAATAGGCAATATGATTGTGCAGAAATGTATCGAATTGAGCTTGCCTAATTATAGTGGCTCTAATTCTAATTTTGATTGTCGGATTATAGCCGAAAGACAGACAAGTCGACTTTATATTGATGCGAAGAATGAGCTTCAGGATCCGCGTAGTTTATTTGATGCCTTTGATATCCACAAAGATAGTGGTGACGGTAAGTTAATTTTAGGAGATGAAACTTATTTAATCCCACGCGTTGATACGGTTCAAAACTTTGTTGATGTCTTTAGCAAATACCAAGACGTCGATTTATAATCGATATTGCTTTAACATAAGCATTGTTGGTATATAATAGAAATAATTATGGTATTTGAAAAATTTCGATTAAACAAGAAAAATAATCCAGCCGGCAACTACATTGTCGCTTTGGATATTGGCACTGAGTATGTTAAAGCGTTGATTGCAAAACTTAATGATGATAAGTTAGAAATTATTGGCGTGGGTAGAGCTCATCAAGAAGTTAGTGATATGTATGCTGGTGCTATCTCAGATATTTCTGGTGTTGTGCGTAACTGCGAATCGGCTTTATCTGAGGCTGAAAATCAAGCTGGTTTACAGGCTAAAAAAGTTGTTATTGGTATTGCCGGCGAGCTGGTAAAGGGTTTAACAAATACGATTCGATATCGCCGCCCTCAGCCTGATCGTCCGCTTGATACAAACGAAATGGAATTTATCATTGAAAAAGTTCAAGAGCGAGCGCAACTAAAAGCTCAAAAACAAATTGCGCTTGAAACTGGTAACCCGGATGTCGAGGTTAAACTTGTTAACAGTGCTCTTGTAAGTATTCATATTGATGGTTATAAAGTTAGCAATCCGATTGGCTTTCAGGGACGAGATGTTGCTGTCCAAATATATACTGCCTATGCGCCTATGGTGCACATTGGTGCATTAGAACGTGTTGCTGAGGAGTTGTCATTAGAGTTGATGGCTGTTGCAGCAGAGCCATTTGCTGTTAGTCGAAGTGTTCTTGGAACTGATGCTAATAGCAATTTTACGGCAATTTTGGCTGATGTTGGTGGTGGCACAACTGATATCGCTGTAGTTAATGATGGCGGTGTTGAAGGTACAAAGATGTTTGGAATTGGTGGCCGAAGTTTTACGCGTACGATTGCAAGTGATTTAAATATTTCTTACAAAGAAGCTGAAAAATTAAAAATAAATGTTGATGATGAAGATATAAAACCGTCTCTTAAAAAAGACATTGAATCAGCTATTGATAAGACCCTCGAGGTTTGGATTGCCGGTGTTGAGTTGGCTTTGGCAGAATTTGATTCAGCCGATCATTTACCAAACAGAATTCTACTTTGTGGCGGCGGTGCAAGCCTAAATAAACTAGTTGAAATTCTTGAACAAAAGGATTGGCACAAAGATTTACCATTTACGAAAAAGCCAACAGTTCATCACATCCAGCCTGACGAAGTTGCCGGAATAACAGATATGACTGGAAAAATTAACGACCATACTTTCATTACTGCAATGGGTCTTTTGCGAGTTGGATATGATACAATGATAGGTAGTAGCGAAGGCGATACTATAAAAGAAAAATTAGATCGGATCCTTAGAATATAGTTATGAACAAAGACGTGATTTACATCGATACCGAGGATGACATAACGGCTATTATTGGCAAGGTAAAAGCTAGTAAAGAGCGAATTGTTGCATTAGTTCCACCAAAGCGAATTGGTGTGTTGCAAAGCGCAGTTAATCTGCGTCTCTTAGAGAGTATGTCTGCAAAAAGTGGTAAAAGATTAGTTTTAGTAACAAATAATAAAGCGTTAATTAATCTTTCGGCGGTTGCAAAAATTCCAGTTGCAAAAAGTCTTCAAAGTAAACCAGAAATGGCCGAGATTGACATACTTGAGTTAGACGATGGCGAAGATATTATCGATGGAGAACAGTTGCCGGTTGGCGAATTAATTAGAACAGCCGATGAGAAGATTGAAATTCATTCTATTTCAAAGCCAAAAGATAGCGTATCGGATGTAATTGACGAAATTGATGTAGAAAAAGATGCACCTACGGTTTTGTCAAAAACAGTTTCAGATAAAAGTGAATTACTTGGTAAGAAAAATAAAATAAAAGTACCAAACTTTACAAGATTTAGAAAAATTTTATTTGCTAGCATTTTTGGTGTAGTATGTCTAACCGTTTTTATGGTTTGGGCAATAATTTTTGCACCAGCCGCTGACGTGGTTATTTCTACAAAAACCTCAACTCAATCGCTTGGTTTTGTTGTAAAACTGGGCAAAGAAAATGATCCAAAAACATCAACTGTAAAAAGTACTTCAAAAGAATTGACTCAAGATGTAAGTATCACTTTTGAGGCAACTGGTGTAAAAAACACCGGTAATAAAGCCACAGGAATTGTTACATTTAGCAACTGTGATTCATCGGATATTATTACTATTTACGCTGGTACTAAAATATCACTTGGCGGTAAAAATTATATTACTCAGGCAGATGCAACAGTAAGCGCTGCAAAGTTTGCTTCTGGCGGTTGCTCGATAGCCGGTGTTTCTTCGGAAATTGCCGTCACTGCCGAAGGGCCTGGCGTCGTTTATAATACTGGTCAAAATTCAGAGTTTTCAGTTGAAGATTATGGTAATACCATGACGGCTATATCTGTAAGTGGGATTGGTGGCGGTACGGATAAATTATCAGATGTTGTTACTGATGAAGATATTACAAAAGCAACCGAAGCACTAAAAAAGTTATCAACTGATAGCGTAAAACAGCAGCTAGTTGGCCAGTTCAAGGATGGTGAGTTTGTTATTAACGAAAGCTATTCTGTAAAATATGGAGATTTTGTATCAAATCCAAAAGTTGGCGAGGAAGTAACTGACAAGGCAACTCTTAAATCTTCCACGCTATTCTCGATTGTTGCTATTGCCAAGTCTGATCTAAAAACTGCGCTTGATGCTGAACTTAATAAAAAGATTACAAATTCACAAAACAAGATTTATGATGATGGTCTTGATAAAGTGGTTTTGTCACGATATCTTTCAAGCGATAAGGGAGTAACCGTTGAGGTAACGACTTCTGGCAAGATAGGACCAAATATTGATGAAAATAAAGTAAAAGAGTTGATTAAGGGTAAAAAATTTGGTGACGCTCAATCAGCTTTGCTAAATATTTCTGGCGTAAGTGATATAAAGATTAAATTTTCATATTTCTGGGTAACTACGATGCCTAGCTCTGTTGAAAAAATTGATGTAAACTTTGTTCTTAATGATTAAAACTATAAAATTACTAGGATTGGACATTGGTGAAAAGCGGATTGGTGTTGCCGTAGCTGACACTGCTGTTAGAATTGCAATTCCGTTTGACACAATCGAAGTAGATGGCTCTGAGGTTAAATCAATTACAGAGATTGCTTTAAAAGAAAACAGTGATGTGATTGTTGTTGGCTATCCACGTAATCAATCGGGTGAAGCAACCGCACAAACAAAATTTGTTGAAGATTTTGCAAAAAAATTAGAAATTATTGGTTTAGACCTTAAATTTCAAGACGAATCGCTGACAAGTGTTATAGCCGAACAGCGCCTAGTTAGTTACAAAAAACCATATAAAAAAGGTGATATTGACTCTTTGGCAGCATCAATTATTTTACAAGATTATATAGAGGTACATTATGCATAATTCAATAAAAATTATTCCTCAGCCAATTACTGGACAACCTAGTGGCTTAAAGCATCACAAAAAATTATCACCTAAAAAGATTATTTTTAGAATATTTGCTGTTTTAATTGCAATTAGTATCGGCGTAAGCGCTGGTTGTTTACTATGGTTTTTTAATCAATTATCGCCAGTTGATATAAACTCTAATCAGTTGGTTGTGGTAAAGATTGAAACCGGCGAAAGTCCAACTCAGATAATAGAAAAATTAAAAAATTCATCTGTCATTAAATCATCTTTTGCAACTAATATTTTTGTGAGATATAGTGGTAAAAATAGCCTTCTTCAGGCAGGGACTTACCGGTTATCGCCGACAGAATCGACTCAGCAGATTATCGAGCATCTTATAAAAGGGGATGTTGATCAATTTAGTATCACTTTTTATCCTGGCGCAACTTTGATTGATAATTACACCAAGGATGAATCAAAAAAATATGATGTAACGACTGTGTTGAAGCGAGCAGGCTATTCAAGTGAAGAAATCTCATCGGCTTTATCAAAAACATACGACAGTCCGTTATTTGCAGATAAACCAGTTGGATCCGATTTAGAAGGTTATATTTTTGGCGAGACATATAAATTTGCTGTTGGTTCAAGTGTTGAAGATATTTTTAAAACGGTTTTTGCTGAATTTTATAAAAAAATAGAGCAAAACAACCTTATTGAAGGTCTAAAAAAACAGGGGCTTAATTTATATCAAGGAATAACATTGGCCTCAATTGTTCAACGTGAAGC